>NZ_JAWORD010000025.1:0-76753 GCF_033337665.1 Vibrio sp. Vb2960
GGCGCTGGACTAAACAAAGGCCCCCTTTTAGGGGGCTCACACAAAGCCACCTTCTTTAGAAGGTGGTAATTTACTTTGGGGTTGCGTTACTCTTCGCTTTCTTCGGCCATAAAGGCTTCGAGCAAATCATTAAGGAAGAGCTTCCCTTTTTCAGTAATTTGCCAATGGGTAGCCGTTTCACTCAGGTAGCCCATTTCTATCGCCCAGTCGATGGTTTCTTGAATCGTACTAAGCGGTAAGCCCGTGGTGTCCACATAATCTTGCTTCGGACAGGCTTCGATTAAGCGGAATCGGTTCATAAAAAACTCGAATGGACGATCTTCATCCGCGACGACATGTTCTGTATGCAGATAAGGTTTGACCATATTTTGATAAGCCGCTAAATAGCCTCGCGGGTGTTTTACCTTTGTCGTTCGAATAATACGTCCGTCGGTAAAACTGAGTTTGCCATGAGAGCCACAACCGATACCAAGGTAATCACCAAAGCGCCAGTAGTTGAGGTTGTGCTGACACTGATAGCCCGGCTTGCTGTAACCGGAGATTTCATATTGCACATAACCCGCGGCTGCAAGTTTTTGGTGTCCGAGCTCGAAAATATCCCACAAGTCATCATCGTCAGGTAGCGTTGGTGGCTTGTAGTAGAACATGGTGTTTGGTTCGATGGTCAGCTGATACCAAGACAAGTGCGGCGGTGCCAACTCAATCGCTTTGTCCAAATCTGCCAAGGCTTGTTCGATGCTTTGATCAGGTAAGCCGTGCATGAGATCGAGGTTAAAGCTGTTCAAACCGATTTGGTGCGCCAGCTGAGCAGCGTTGACGGCTTCGTCTTGGCCGTGAATACGCCCCAAACGCTCAAGCTTTTGTTGCTCAAAGCTTTGCACGCCGATAGAGATACGCGTTACCCCGGCTTTACGGTAGCCAACAAAACGCTCTGCTTCGATGGTGCCTGGGTTCGCTTCCATGGTTATTTCGATTTCAGGCTTGAACGGAATACGCGCTTCAATGCCCTTAAGTAGACGCTCGATGCCTTCTGCCGAAATCAAACTCGGCGTACCACCACCAATGAAGATTGAATGCAGTGGACGTGGCGCTTCGTTAAGTCGGTATTTCTCAATGTCGGTATCCAAATCTTCTAAAAGGGCACTGATGTACTCTTCTTCTGGAATCTCGGTTTTGAGCGCGTGAGAGTTAAAGTCGCAATACGGGCACTTTTGCACACACCAAGGGATGTGTACATACAAGCTGAGTGCTGGGGGCGTTAACATGGTCTAATTCGCTCGTGATTACTGAGACACTTGCTCAGACAGTTGAGCAAACAACGACTTGAGCGCTTTACCGCGGTGAGACAGTTGTTTCTTACGTGCAGGTTCAAGTTCGGCTGACGCACAGTTGTCTTCAGGAACAAAGAAGATTGGGTCGTAGCCAAAGCCATTTTCACCGTGTGCTTCAGTTAGAATTCGGCCTTCCCATTTACCGTGACAGACGATAGGCGTTGGGTCGTTCTCGTGACGCATGAGGACTAATACACAGTGGAAACGTGCTGTACGCTCTGCTTCTGGTACGCCTTCCATTGCCGCTAGCAATTTTTCTAGATTCTCTTGATCAGATGCGCTCTCGCCTGCGTAACGTGCAGAGTAAATGCCCGGAGCGCCTTTTAAGAAATCGACTTCTAATCCAGAGTCGTCTGCAATGGCAGGAAGCCCTGTTTCTTGTGCGGCATGGCGAGCTTTAATGATTGCGTTTTCAATGAAAGTTGTACCCGTTTCAGCTACTTCCGATACATTGAATTCACTTTGCGCTAATACTTCAAAGCCGAAGTCAGACAATAAATCTGCCATTTCACGAACTTTGCCTTGGTTACCAGTTGCTAGCACAATTTTTTTCATGGGAATCTCTTTTAATAGTGATAGAGGAGAACAAATCGTTCTCCTCTAGATATTCTTTAACTAATAAGTGGTTTTTAGCCTGCTTAGATCCAAAAGCTTTTGGAACATCACAACCCAATTACTCTTCAACATAAAACTTCTGGGTGAATTTAAGCTTACCTGAGCCTTTGTTTCCAGCTTTTACGTCAATATCGAAAGTAAAAGTTTCTTCGTGGGTAATTGGTAGTTCGGCTAAATAGTATATCGCATTGCCTTCTTTGACTTCACGAAAGGTCAAGGTCTGAGTTTGGCCGATAAGGTTCTTCGCGCGTCCAGCAATTTTTGCTTCTAATGCTGGCTTACCCAATGAAGCTCTATCTAACACGCTAATATTAACCACAGCGAGGTATCCATTACGTTTGATATCGTAGCTACGTGCGACTTTGGGTGTTAGGAATGTTGAGTTAAACGCGACATAGTGTACTTCGATATCTTTCATATTTTTAAACTGATCGGCGAAGCTTGGTAACGACAACAGGCTAATCAGTAATGCGGTAATCCATTTGCTCATTGTTACTTCCTCAAAGCACTTGTTATAAAACAACCATAGCTGCAATTTTACCTTGGTCAGGGGGTAAAAAATGCGTACTCAGTCGTTGGTATTAGTAAGTGTGGTACAAAATCGTAAATAAAAAGCCATCATATGATGGCTTTAATTTCTGTCGGTATCTGGGTAGGCGATTCTATCCGAATTTGTTTGTGCCGTCCTAATTCACCTTTTTCTATGTGAACCAAGCCCTTAGCGATTTTAAACTGCTTGGCTAAGAACTTAGTTAGGTGTGCATTAGCTTTGCCATCGACAGGTGGAGCAGTAATGGCGATTTTTAGCTCTTCACCATGCAAGCCAACGATTTTATCGCGGCTAGCTTTAGGTTGAATATAGAGCTTCAGGATGATGTCCTCACCATCTTGCCAAACTGCAGCTGACATTATAGCTGGAACCAAATTGGACCAATGATATCGCCCATTAAGAAGTTCGCGAACTGCAAGCCGATAAATAGCACCAGTACGCTTAAATCAAGACCACCAATAGCCGGAAGAATACGACGGATTGGAGCGCACATTGGCTCGGTCAGTTGATGGAATACGTACTCGATAGGGCTGCGGCCTTGGCTTACCCAGCTCAAAATTGCACGGATCAATAGTACCCAGAACAATAGGCCACCTGCGGCTTTGATTAATGATAATAAGCCCAAGAATAAGAAGTCAGCGCTGAAAGAGACGGAACCGTTCGAAGCTATTAGGATAAGCACGACAAATTTAAGCACACACAACACGTAGGCAAACAACACGGTTGCTAGGTCAATATTCCCCACGGAAGGGATAACGCGGCGCAATGGACCAATGACCGGCTGAGTCGCTTTTACTATGAATTGCGAGAATGGGTTGTAGAAGTCTGCGCGCGCAGCTTGCAACCAAATTCGCAAAATTACGACCATGATGTACAGGTCAAATAGGGTTGAGATGAGAAAACTCATTGAATTCATAAGGTACCCTTAACAAGTGATGGATGATACTAAACGGAGTTCATCCAAATAATTAAAACAGTTTTTCCATTTCTTCCGCGCGAGCCACAGCAGCTTGCATGGCTTTAGCGACAATATCTGAAAGTTGATGTTCGTTGAATGTACGCAGTGCTTCTGCCGTTGTCCCACCTTTCGATGTTACGTTCTCACGCAGGGTTGATAGCTCAGTTTCTGGGTTGCTAACCACCATACTGGCCGCGCCCAGTGCAGCTTGCTGAACCAATAGTCGAGCGGTCTCTTTATCAAAGCCTTGCGCAATCGCTTCTGCTTGCATCGCTTCCATAAACAGGAAGAAGTATGCTGGAGCACTGCCCGCTGCGGCAATCACATTATTGATGCCAGACTCTTGCTCAACCCAGCATACTTTACCGACCGCTTCCATTAACTCTGCGGCAAAAGCTTTGTCGTGCTCGGTTACATGAGTTGGTGCGAATAACCCACTCATACCCAACCCAAGTTGTGATGGCGTATTTGGCATAACACGAACCAAGTTCAATTTGGTGGCTAGCATATCATCCAATCGTGAACAGTTGATGCCTGCGGCAATAGAAATCACCAGTTTATTAGTGAAATCGATCGATTGCAGTGGTTTACAGACATCAGCCATCATTTGCGGTTTTACAGACAATACCACCACATCCGCCTCGGTCGCAGCTTGGATGTTATCGCTGGTGGTACGGATGCCAAAATCTTGTTCTAGCAGAAGGCGGCGAGCCTCTGAAGGAGCCGTCGCGGTAATGTTTTGCGCTGGGTATCCGTTAGCAACCAAGCCGGAAACAATGGCTCTCACCATGTTGCCAGCACCAATGAAGGCGATTTTTTTATGTTCCATTTGTCTGATTTCCATCATGATATTTAGAATTTGTTGTGCGCTCAGGTGTATAATGGCGCCGCTGTTACTTACTGCTCCTATTGGCGAGTAAGATGATTGCGCATTTACGCTCTAACGATTGACGACATAACTTATGTCGCGAGTGAGCGTTTTGTTGATTTAGCTGTAGTCTCGTGCGCCGAAAATAGCGGTTCCAATACGAACCATTGTACTACCAGCTTCGATTGCAGCGGTCATATCACCACTCATTCCCATTGATAATGTATCGATTTCTGGGAACTGTGCTTCGAGTGTTTGCTTCAACGTAGCCAACTTCTGAAATTCACGGAGTTGTGATTCGTAGTCAGACACGTTGGCAGGAATCGACATCAACCCTCTTAAAGTGAGGTTGGGTAGGCGAGAAATCAACTCCGCCAGCTCGAATACTTCCGCTTCAGTGACACCAGACTTAGATGCCTCACCACTGGTGTTAACCTGAATCAGAACTTGTAGCGGTTTAAGTTCGCTTGGCCGCTGATCATTCAGGCGTTGAGCAATCTTGGTTCGATCGATGGTGTGAACCCAATCGAAATGTTCAGCAACAAGTCGCGATTTATTCGATTGAATCGGGCCAATGAAGTGCCATTCGATTCGATTATCTGGATAATGCTCGGCAAAGTGCTGAACTTTACTGACGCCCTCTTGAACGTAGTTTTCACCAAAGGCGGTTTGTCCCGCTTGGTAGGCTTCGAGAATTGCCTCGACAGGTTTAGTTTTGCTTACCGCTAGAAGTTGCACTGACTCTGGAGTTCGACCACATTTTTGCTCGTCATATCGAATTTGAGAGGTGATATGTTCAATATTTTGTTGAATACTACTCATAGCTGTACTTTAGACTTAAGGATTTTAAATGGATATCACTGAGTTACTGGATTTTAGTGTAAAACATAATGCCTCGGATCTACATCTTTCTGCAGGTGTCCCACCAATGGTTCGTATTGATGGGGATGTGAGAAAACTAGGCATTCCAGCGTTTACACACCAAGAAGTGCATCGTTTGGTTTTCGAAATCATGAACGATGCCCAACGCAGTGAGTTCGAAGAAAAACTCGAAGTCGATTTCTCTTTTGAGTTGCATAACGTTGGCCGTTTCCGTGTCAACGCTTTCAACCAATCTCGCGGTTGTGCGGCAGTATTCCGTACCATTCCAAGTAGCATTCCAACTCTGGAAGAGCTAGAAGCGCCAGAGATCTTCAAAAAAATTGCGAACGCTGAAAAAGGCTTAGTTCTGGTCACTGGCCCAACAGGTTCAGGTAAATCGACGACCTTAGCAGCCATTGTTGACTACATTAACCGTAATCACAACAAGCACGTACTCACAATTGAAGATCCGATTGAATTTGTTCACAACAACAATAAATGTTTGATCAACCAGCGTGAAGTTCACCGTGACACCCATAGTTTCCAAAATGCTTTGCGTAGTGCATTGCGCGAAGACCCAGACGTTATTCTGGTTGGTGAGATGCGTGACAAAGAAACCATCAGCCTTGCCTTAACGGCGGCAGAAACGGGTCACTTAGTTTTCGGGACGTTGCACACCAGCTCGGCGGCAAAAACCATTGACCGTATTATCGATGTGTTTCCTGGTAGTGATAAAGATATGGTTCGCTCGATGCTATCTGAGTCTCTTCGTTCGGTTATCGCGCAAAAGCTTCTGAAGCGTAATGGTGGTGGACGTATTGCATGCCATGAAATTATGATGGCAACGCCTGCGATTCGTAACTTGATCCGCGAAGACAAAGTCGCGCAGATGTATTCGATCATTCAAACAGGTGCGGCTCACGGCATGCAAACCATGGAGCAAAATGCTCGTCAGTTAATGGCGCAAGGCATGGTTGCTCGTGAAGAGGTCGATAGTAAGATCGGATTAGAAGTGCAGCAATTCTCGTAACGTTCATACAGATAATGGTGAATACGGAAGATGGATCTAGATAAATTTCTCGAAGGCATGCTGGCGCTGAAAGCGTCGGATCTTTACATCACGGTTGGAGCGCCAATTCTATTTCGTGTGGATGGCGAATTGCGTCCGCAAGGGGAAAAACTCACCGAGAGTGATGTGGCTGCATTACTCGACAGCGCTATGGAACCAGATCGGCGTCAGGAATTTCGTAAAAGTCGCGAGTCGAATTTTGCCATTGTGAGAGATTGTGGTCGCTTCCGTGTGAGTGCCTTTTTTCAACGCGAGTTACCAGGCGCAGTGATTCGTCGTATTGAAACTAATATCCCTACTTTTGAGCAGTTAAAGTTACCGTTAGTGTTGCAAGATTTGGCGATAGCTAAGCGTGGTTTGGTGCTGGTGGTCGGTGCTACTGGATCGGGTAAATCGACCACCATGGCGGCGATGACAGGCTATCGAAACAGCAATAAAACCGGGCACATTTTGACGGTCGAAGATCCGATCGAGTTCGTGCATGAACACAAGCGCTGTATCGTGACTCAACGTGAAGTTGGGTTAGATACGGAAAGCTATGAAGTTGCGCTTAAAAACTCGCTGCGCCAAGCACCAGATATGATTTTGATTGGTGAGATCCGTAGCCGTGAAACAATGGAATACGCGATGACCTTCGCCGAAACGGGTCACCTGTGTATGGCAACGTTGCACGCCAACAATGCAAACCAAGCTTTAGAGCGCATTCTTCACTTGGTACCGAAAGATCAAAAAGAACAATTCTTGTTCGATTTGTCGATGAACCTAAAAGGCGTGGTTGGTCAGCAGCTGATCCGAGATAAAAATGGGCAGGGACGTCATGGTGTATTTGAGATCTTGCTAAATAGCCCACGTGTGTCGGATTTGATTCGTCGCGGAGATTTACATGAGTTGAAGTCAACCATGGCTCGCTCAAATGAGTTTGGTATGCTGACGTTCGATCAATCTCTTTATAAGTTAGTGATGCAAGGTAAGATCAGCGAAGAGGATGCACTACATAGTGCCGACTCGGCAAATGATCTGCGCCTGATGTTGAAAACGCAGCGTGGTGAAGCATTCTCTACGGGCAGTTTGGCAAACGTTAAGATCGATATGGATTAATCCAATCCAGAAACAAAAAAGGTTGGCAGAAGCCAACCTTTTTTCATTGTGCTTGAAGTGTTTACTCACCCCAAAGGGCTTCAAACCAGCTTTCTAGAATCACCACCGCTGACTGGCAGTCAACATTACCTTTCGATAGGGCTTTGTAGCCGCCCATGCTGAACAACTCCGCACGAGCTTCTGCAGTAGATAAACGCTCATCATGCAGCTCAACAGGCAATCCGTATCGGCCTTGCAGACGCTTAGCAAATTTTCGTGCACGAGGGGTTATGGTCTCAAGGTCTTTACCATGCAGATCGGTCGGTAAACCGACCACTAGCAAATCTGGTTGCCACTCTTTGATTTGCTTTTCGATATCGTCCCAGTTTGGAATACCGTCATTGGCTTTAAAGGCTTTTAATGGGGAAGCTGTACCAGTAATTTCTTGGCCAATAGCGCTACCAATGCTTTTGGTTCCAAAGTCAAAAGCCATAATTGTGCGTGACATAAGGTGTCTCTATCTAATGTAACTGTATATTTGGACTAAGCATGTCCAGAGTCTGCTGAAAGGTGACTTGGGTCGATACCCAGCTTTTCGACCGCTTTCTTCCAACGCTCGTTGATTGGTGTATTAAAGATAATTTCAGGCGTCGCTTCAATGGTGAGCCAAGAGTTTTCGACCAGCTCACTTTCTAATTGGCCTGCACTCCAACCGGAGTAGCCAAGTGCCACTAAGTAATCACTTGGTTCTGCTTCTGTTCCTAACACCGACAGAATATCACGCGAAGTGGTTACCGCGAGGTCATCGGTCATTTGGACGCTGGACTCGTAGTAATCTTTGGGTTTATGCAAAATAAAACCACGATCTTCCGAGATTGGGCCGCCATTGTAGACTGGTCTATCTAGACTGGCTTCAAACAGGCGCGGGTGTACTGGCTGAACTTCCACCTGCTTGAGCATGTTGCCGACGGTGATATCAACAGGAGCATTGATCATCAGCCCCATAGCGCCGTCTTCGTTGTGCTCACAAACGTAGATCACGCTGTTTTGAAAGTACGGATCTTTCATCCCAGGCATGGCAACCAAAAAGTGATTTGTGAGATTCATACTCATATTGACCCTTAACTCTCGTAAATGCCCTTAAGCAAACATCATACAGTTTACCATCTAGGTATGTGCATGAGTTTGCTTAAGTTAATGTACTACGCTCTCTATTAACTGTAATACAGTTTGAGTTATTCGCCTTTTACTCGACGCTCAATCGCATCCATCAGCTTGCCTGTGATTGAGATATCAAAAGCAGCTTCAATTTCGCGAATACAGGTTGGGCTGGTGACGTTGATTTCTGTTAGCTTGTCGCCAATTACGTCAAGGCCAACAAAGATAAGGCCTTTTTCTTTCAGTGTCGGAGCAACGGTTTGCGCAATTTTGAGGTCGGTTTCGCTTAGCGGACGAGCTTCACCAGTACCACCAGCGGCTAGGTTGCCGCGCGTTTCGCCTTTAGCAGGAATGCGTGCTAGACAGTAAGGCATAGGTTCGCCATCTACCACTAGGATACGTTTGTCACCGTTGCTGATGTCTGGCACGAAGGTTTGTGCCATTGCGTAGTTTTGACCGTGGTTAGTCAATGTCTCGATGATCACAGAGACGTTTGGATCGTTTTCTTTTACACGGAAGATGGACGCGCCACCCATACCATCAAGCGGTTTCAGGATGACATCACCATGTTTTTCACGAAATTCTTTAATTTTCTCTGCTTTTCGCGTCACGATCGTTGTAGGTGTCAGCTCTGGGAACCATGCCGTAAACAGCTTTTCGTTACAATCACGTAAGCTTTGAGGCTTGTTAACGATCAGTGCGCCTTGTTCTTCTGCACGCTCAAGGATGTAAGTCGCGTAGATGTATTCAGTATCAAACGGAGGATCTTTACGCATTAGCACCGCGTCTAGCTCAGACAGTTCGATAGTTTGCTCTGATTTGAACTCGTACCAACCGTTTGGATCTTCTTTTAGTTCTACCACTTTAGTATCTGCAATGGCAACGCCTTGATCGAGATGCAGATCATTCATTTCCATGTAGTGGATTTCATAGCCGCGTCGTTGCGCTTCAAGCATCATGGCAAAGCTAGAGTCTTTTTTGATGTTAATGGACGAGATTGGGTCCATTACGATACCGAGTTTGATCATTATTTTTCTCCGTTTTAACCAAGATCGCCGAAACGAACTTGTAAGGCTGTAATTGCTGTCAGAGCCGCTGTTTCGGTACGCAGAACGCGAGGGCCGAGTAGCGTTTCTTCAAATTGGTATTCTCGAGTCATCTCGATCTCTTCAGACGATAAACCGCCTTCAGGACCGATCAGTAGGCGCACTTTTTCAACCGGGGTTGGCAAAGTGTTGATTGAGTATTTAGCACGAGGGTGAAGGTTAAGCTTTAAACCATCGTACTCTTCTTGACACCACTCTTCCAAGCTCATAATTGGACGAATTTCGGGCACGACATTACGCCCACATTGCTCACAGGCACTGATGGCGATTTTCTGCCATTGCGCGAGTTTTTTCTCAAAACGCTTTTGGTCAAGCTTGACGCCACAACGTTCAGAAATCAGAGGAGTGATGGTATTGACGCCAAGTTCAACAGACTTTTGGATGGTGAACTCCATCTTATCGCCACGTGAAATGACTTGACCAAGGTGCAGATCTAAAGGGGATTCAATACTGTTTTCTACGCGCTCGGTGATGTTAACCAAAACTGATTTCTTGCTGACTTCACTGATAACCGCTGGGAACTCTGCGCCACTGCCGTCAAAAAGGAGAACGTCTTGGCCTTCTTTCATGCGCAAAACACGACCGATATGGCCTGCTGCGTCGTCACTTAAAGCAAGTGAGCCAAGTTGATGAATGGTTTCTGGATGATAAATTCGAGGGGTACGCATGAGATTTCCAGCAAGAGAATAAACTTAAACCCTAACATGGATGCTTTGCACCGAAAAAACAAGGGGCAAGAAGCGTTTCAATATCAGTAATTGAAACGCTTCGAGGTCGGAGGTTACAGTGCGCGGCAGGCTTCTTGAACAAATGGGTTGTGATTGCCCTGTACTTTTGCAATGCGCTCGTCACGCTCACATTCCCATTTATCGACAGGATAGGTTTTGTTCCAAGCACTCATTAATTGCGTTTGCTGCTTCGACAGTTTGAAACCGTACTCTTTGCTCATGTATAGATAGGTACGAGCAATTGAGCCACGCGCACGGTCTGGTGGCATGACTTTACGCTGCTTAAAGTTCACTTGCATCTCACAGCGACCATAACTCACGCCATCCATACCGTTCCATTGGCTGAAGTTGTAGTTCGAACGGTCACCGTTTACTTCACCAATAGCAGGAGTTAGGTTGTGCAAGTCTGCTTCCATCAAACGAAAAGTTTTGTCTTTTTTCTTACAGTTTTTACGTCCGCCATCTTGCCAGCATTGACGCTGGTGGCCAAATTGCCACGCAGGAACAACGTGCTCCCATTCGATTCGTGCAGCCCGTTTTTCTTGTTTACGGACTTGGTAGCCGCAAGAGGCTAAATCGGGTAAGCCTTTCTTGCCTTGCCATTGAATGTTACAGCCACAGTAGAAGCTTGTTGGGTGGTCTTGATAAATTTTGACCGCCTCACGTTTGGCTGCAGAGAATGAGCTCGGTGGCGCGGCAATCGCAGTGCTAGAAAGCGCGATAAGCAACAGAGAGAGTAAGTATTTCATGATAAAAGTCTTTATAAAGTATGACTTTATTCATGATAACACGCATAAAATAGCTTTAGTGATGAGTAAGTTAACAATAAGTGGCGAAGGGAAGGTTTTGATCAACTCGATCTTTATTTTGGGAACGCAAGTAACACTATGAGGTAAGGGCTACGATAACTGAATGCCGGTGAAGTTAAGTGGTTGGCGGCACTTTTGACAAGAGTACGTCGCCTCTTTGCGCAGTACTTTATTATGACGGCGAATCGATAGAGGGTAGGTCATACAACCACAACGATACTCAAAGGTTTTACCTTGAACGGATTTTACTTCAAAGTTGTGAGTGGTTTTGGCTGGTACGTTAAATACGGCTTCCATGACGCCTTTCCATTCTTTGCCGTGAGGCCTAACTCGCCCGTAAACCTGATAAGTAATCAGGTGTGCTACTTCATGAGGAATGACTTCATCTAAGAATGCTTGGGTGTTTTCGCGAAATAAAACAGGGTTTAGGCGTACTTGATTTAATTGAAGGTAGGCCTTTCCTGCCGCTTTCCCACGGACGTCGAAGGTGATTGTTGGAATCGGGAAAGAACGTTTGAAAGCTTGTTCTGCCATCGCGATACAGCCCGCCATCACTTGCTTGGCTTTATAGCTGAGTTCTATATCCACAATTCACCTCGATAAATCAAATAAAAAAGCCCCCGCATTTGCGAGGGCCAGATCATAGCATCAGTTAATTATGGTGTGTGTTTTTTCTTGATGGTGGCATGGTAAGCGTGCCATGTACCGTAGCCTAGAATTGGCATGGTAAACAACATTCCGATCCCGTAGGTCGCAAAGCCGATAAGAATACCGCCACAGATGATCGCTGCCCAAACAATCATTGCTGGAATGTTGGATTTCACGGCATTAAAGCTGGTAAATACAGCGGTCATCATGTCTACGCGACGCTCCATCATGAGCGGAATAGAAAAGGCTGAAATACTAAACACCACACAAGCCAAAACAAAGCCAACTAAAGAGCCGATGACAAGGAAGGGTAGAAACTCCCTTAAAGGTGCCCCTTGAACAGAAGGGTAGAGCGCATGAAGTAGAGCGGCAATGCGCATCCAAAATATCATACACACTGCGAGTAACACGGCGAACGCCCATTGAGATGTTGAGTTACGACCGATCGCTTTCATTGAATGGAACAAGCTTGCTTTGTGTCCGCGCTCTCTCTCCCAACTGGCATCATACAAGCCGAGCGCGAGAAACGGACCGATTAACATGTAAACAATCAAACTGGGCATGACGACCAAGTGTGTGCCTTGCCACTGTACGAGCAAAACAATGCCTATCGCAGCTGCCATAAAACAGATGCCATAGAAAGCACTAATAAGTGGCATTCGCACGAAATCATGCAGACCTAATGCGAGCCAATGAAAAGGTGCAGAAAGATTGACCGTATTGCACGGTATGGTTCTGGCGTATTCGTTGTCTGGCACTTCCTTTCGCTTGTTGTGGAAGTCCGATGGATTAACAGTTCGAGGCATAACTCCTCCTTGATTTATTCCCACATTATCCGCTTATACCAACTGACAGCGGTTTTTGTTCAGTCAAACTTGAAGCGACTTTTTCAAGTTTACATCTGAGCATTGGCTTAGTTTGGTATCGGCCATAAAGATGCCTGACTCATGTCTTTACTTAAGTGTTGCTTCCACAGTCGCCAGCATCCGACGTCTCTATTTAAATTGGAGTTAACAATATTTTAACTATTGGCGGAGATGGGATAATTTACAAATAATTGCTTAAAATTTATTCGGTATAAAAATGAGGGAGAAACAGGACTGCTTTGTGGGGCAGGGCGGTATGAGTCGAAATGACTAGATAAAAGTTGCTGAAAATAAAAAGCCCCCACCATAGGCGAGGGCTTGATTGATTCTTGCTTGGCTTGATTATTTGATGCCAGCGAAATCGCGTAGAAGTGCAGCTTTGTCTGTTGCTTCCCACGGGAATTCTTCACGACCGAAGTGACCGTAAGCCGCTGTCTTCTTGTAGATAGGTTGAAGAAGGTTAAGCATTTCTTGTAGACCGTATGGACGTAGGTCGAAGAATTGACGAACCGCTTCAATGATGATGTCGTGAGATACTTTCTCAGTACCGAACGTTTCCACCATGATAGACGTTGGATCAGCAACACCGATTGCGTAAGAAAGTTGGATCTCACAACGGTCAGCCATGCCTGCCGCTACGATGTTTTTCGCTACGTAGCGTGCTGCGTATGCTGCACTACGGTCAACTTTTGATGGATCTTTACCAGAAAACGCACCGCCACCGTGACGAGCTGCGCCGCCGTAGGTATCTACGATGATCTTACGACCAGTTAGACCACAGTCACCCATAGGACCACCGATTACGAAGCGACCGGTTGGGTTAATGAAGAAGTTTGTTTCTTTGTTGATCCACTCAGAAGGTAGCACTGGCTTAATGATCTCTTCCATTACCGCTTCACGCAGGTCTGAAGTTGAGATTGAATCACAGTGTTGAGTTGAAAGAACAACCGCGTCGATACCAACGATGTTACCTTGATCGTATTGGAATGTTACCTGAGATTTTGCATCAGGACGCAACCAAGGTAGTGTGCCGTTTTTACGAACTTCTGCTTGCTTTTGAACAAGACGGTGAGAGTAAGTAATTGGCGCTGGCATTAGTACTTCAGTTTCGTTACAAGCGTAACCAAACATGATGCCTTGGTCGCCTGCACCTTGTTCTTTAGGGTCAGCTTTATCAACACCTTGGTTGATATCTGGCGACTGTTTACCGATTGTGTTTAGTACCGCACAAGAATCTGCGTCAAAGCCCATATCTGAATGTACGTAGCCGATTTCACGAACGGTTTCACGAGTTAACTCTTCGATGTCTACCCATGCTGAAGTCGTGATTTCACCACCCACCATTACCATACCGGTTTTAACGTAAGTCTCACATGCAACACGAGCCTTTGGATCTTGCTCTAGAATCGCGTCAAGAACCGCATCAGAAATCTGGTCTGCAATTTTATCTGGATGACCTTCTGATACTGACTCAGAAGTAAACAGGTGCTTAGCCATGTTAGCTCCACTATATCTGGTTTAAAACTGGGGAATGATAAACTCTCCAGCGCAAATTAATACTAATTTTTGTAGGTGTATCTACATCTAGACGTCTATTCTAAATTTGATTGCTCGAATTACAAGCTCTTTTTTGGTTTTTGTTATAACCAAACGTTTGCCTGATTTATTGATAATTTTAAGAACTTCGAACGATTTGGCGCGAAAGGTGCAATATTTGTGAGGTTTTGGACTGGAAAACGTTTGCACACCCAACAGGGCTTTGAGAGAATTATGACCTACTTTTCGTTTCGCTTAATGTACTCAGGAGCAGACATGTCGTCTCGTAAACATCTTGCCAATGCAATTCGTGCTCTAAGCATGGATGGTGTTCAACAAGCTAACTCAGGCCACCCAGGCGCACCAATGGGTATGGCTGATATCGCTGAAGTTCTTTGGCGCTCTCACCTAAACCATAACCCTTCAAACCCAGAGTGGGCCGACCGCGATCGCTTTGTGCTGTCAAACGGTCATGGGTCAATGCTTATTTACTCTCTACTGCACTTAAGCGGTTACGAGCTATCTATTGACGATCTGAAAAACTTCCGTCAATTGCACTCAAAAACCCCAGGTCACCCAGAGTACGGCTACGCGCCTGGTATCGAGACAACAACGGGTCCTCTAGGTCAAGGCATAACTAACGCTGTTGGTATGGCGATCGCAGAGAAAGCACTAGCGGCACAGTTCAACAAAGAAGGTCACGATATCGTTGACCACTTTACGTATGTGTTCATGGGTGACGGCTGTCTAATGGAAGGCATCTCGCATGAAGCATGCTCTCTTGCTGGGACGTTAGGTCTAGGCAAACTGATCGCGTTCTGGGATGACAACGGCATTTCTATCGACGGTCACGTTGAAGGCTGGTTCTCTGACGATACACCTAAGCGTTTTGAAGCGTACGGCTGGCATGTAATCCCAGCAGTCGATGGTCACGACTCAGACGCGATCAACGCAGCAATTGAAGCAGCAAAAGCGGACCCACGTCCTACGCTTATCTGTACCAAAACAATTATCGGTTTCGGTTCTCCTAACAAGTCTGGTTCGCACGACTGTCACGGTGCACCACTAGGTCACGATGAAATCCAAGCGGCTCGCGAATACCTAGGTTGGGAGTACGGCCCATTTGAGATCCCGGCAGATGTTTACGCTGAGTGGGATGCAAAAGAAGCGGGCGCCGCGAAAGAAGCAGCTTGGAATGAAAAATTCGAAGCATACGCTGCAGCTTACCCTGCTGAAGCGGCAGAGCTTAAACGTCGTCTAAACGGCGAACTTCCTGCACAGTGGGAAGAAAAAGCGAACCAAATCATTGCCGATCTTCAAGCAAACCCAGCGAACATTGCATCACGTAAAGCATCGCAAAATGCACTAGAAGCGTTTGGTCAAATGCTTCCTGAGTTTATGGGTGGTTCTGCTGACCTAGCGCCTTCTAACCTGACCATGTGGTCTGGTTCTAAGTCTCTAGAAACGGAGGACTTCTCTGGCAACTACATCCACTACGGTGTACGCGAATTCGGTATGACTGCTATCATCAACGGTATCGCATTGCACGGTGGTTTCGTTCCTTACGGCGCAACATTCCTAATGTTCATGGAATACGCTCGTAACGCAATGCGTATGGCTGCGCTGATGAAAATTCAGAACATCCAAGTTTACACGCATGATTCGATCGGTCTTGGCGAAGATGGCCCAACTCACCAACCTGTTGAGCAAATGGCGTCTCTACGTGTAACTCCAAACATGAGCACATGGCGCCCATGTGACCAAGTTGAGTCTGCAGTTGCATGGAAACTAGCGATTGAACGTAAAGATGCACCAACTGCACTTATCTTCTCTCGTCAAAACCTAGCGCAACAAGAGCGTACTGCTGAACAAGTCGCAGACATCGCGAAAGGTGCTTACATCCTGAAAGATAGCGAAGGTAAGCCTGAGCTAATCCTTATCGCAACAGGTTCTGAGGTTGAGCTTGCAGTGAAAGCCGCTGAGCAACTAACTTCAGAAGGCAAGAAAGTACGCGTTGTTTCAATGCCATCAACAGATGCATTCGACAAACAAGACGCCGCTTACCGTGAATCTGTACTGCCATCAGACGTAACGGCACGTATCGCTATTGAAGCGGGCATTGCGGATTTCTGGTACAAGTACGTAGGCTTCGACGGTCGCATCATCGGTATGACAACATTCGGTGAATCAGCACCTGCTGGTCAGCTATTCGAGATGTTTGGCTTCACGACTGAAAACGTAGTGAACACAGCTAAAGAATTGCTAGCGTAATTGCAGGACCGTCTAAACAGTCGAACGTAAACGACGATTGTTAAACGCTAAAGTTAGAAAGGCCATCATTATGATGGCCTTTTTATTTTTGTCAGGTTTTCCAACCTTGTGGAATGCTTTGGTGAATGCAGTCTAAAAGTACGGATAAGCGCAGTGGTGGTCGTCCTGCTGGTGTATAGCAGTTAATGGAAATAGGCTCAGAAAGCCAACCTTCTAAGCAAGGCGTGATTCGCCCTGGGTGATGTTTCTCATAGCCGTATGCTGTCCAAGTCGGCAGCAGTCCAATACCATGACCATTCGCGATACTGTCTATTTGCATTGCTATGTTGTCGCTGTATAAGCGACTAACAAAGGGTTCTAAAAAGAACTCACCGTGTTGAGGGTGTGCTAGCATCAATCCATTTTCTTGCACTGAACCAAAATCGATCCATGGATGTGCTTCAAGTTCTTTGGGGTGCGGTATAGGCCCATGTTGTTTTAGATAATTTGGAGAGGCAAAAGGCGTATAGCGAAATACCCCCAGCACTTCTTTTCGCCAGTCTAGCTCTTTACGTTCACCGAGCCAGATGAACAAATCTGGGTCATGATGCGCCTCAGAAAAGTCACTGGTAAGTTGAACTCTAACATCGGGATTATCAGCAAGAAAACGATTGAGTACGCCGCCGAGCCAGCTTCTAACTAAGGCAGTATGACAAACAATATGCAGTGGCCCTGAAACTTGGTTCGTTAAACCTTGCAGTGCATCATAACTCTCTTCGCTTAACTCAAGAATCTGGCGGCTGTAGTGGGCAAAGATTTCTCCAGCTCTTGTCAGAACTAATCGATTACCTTGTCTGGCGGTTAGAGCCTGACCGAAGTCTTCTTCTAATTGTGCCAAGCGACGACTTAGCGTTGATTTTGGCTGATTAAGGGCTTTAGCAGCGGCTGTCAAACTTTTATGCTGATTGAGCGCATCAAAGGCTCTAATTGATGCTAAGTCGTGCATATTTCTTTTACTCCTTACTGCGTTATGTACGAGTTCCATAAATGGAAAGAACCGTTCCATAACTCTCACTATGCATCTCATTCTATTTGTGAATAATTCACTTTCGAAAATAATAATCATTATCAATTATGGAGATGTAGATGTCTACTCTTAGACTGCCAGTTATTACCGCAACTGGTATTTTAGCCTTCGTCAGTGTCCCTCATGTTTTTGCCAATGATGCAGTTTCTAAAATGGAAACAGTGGTTGTAACTGCATCAAGTTATGAGCAATCTCAAGCGGACGCGCCTGCAAGTATTAGTGTGATTTCACGTGAGGAGTTGGACTCCCGTTATTACCGCGATGTGACTGATGCACTAAAAAGTGTGCCAGGTGTTGTCGTGACAGGTGGTGGTGATACCACCGACATTAGTATCCGTGGTATGGGTTCTAAATACACTTTGATACTGGTCGATGGTAAACGTCAAAGTACGCGTGAAACTCGTCCAAATAGTGACGGCCCTGGTATCGAACAAGGTTGGTTACCTCCTCTTCAAGCGATTGAGCGAATCGAAGTTATTCGTGGCCCAATGTCGACGCTTTACGGTTCTGATGCGATTGGTGGTGTGATTAACGTCATCACACGAAAAGATGCGCTAGAGTGGACGGGTAATGTTCAACTGGGCACGGTACTACAAGAGAATAGTCGCTCAGGGGGAGAGCAGAGCGCGAACTTTTTCGTTAATGGTCCGTTGGCTGAAAATTTATCTCTCCAAGTATATGGTCAGTACACAACCAGAGAAGAAGATGACATCGAATACGGTTATGAAGATAAAGATATGCAGAGTATCTCTTCAAAACTGACTTACCAGATTAATGATCGCCACTCGGTGCAATTAGAAGGCGGCACGTCGGCACAAAGTCGTCGTGGTAATGTAGGCCTTTCAGTGCCGACCACTGGGTGTCGTGGTGGGTGTGAAGACTCACTGAATGAATATCGTCGTAATTACGTAACGGTAAGCCACAACGGTGATTGGGATTCGATTGGCATTTCAGATACTTACTTACAGCGAGAAGAGAGCGAGAACAAATCTCGTGAGATGACGATCACCAACACCACGTTCAAATCGAGCTTGGTGACTGGTATCGGAAACCATACGTTGACGACGGGTGTGGACGCCACTCATGCAGAGCTTGAGGATTTCACCTCCAACAAAGCGTCATCGAAGACTGAAACATCGAATACGCAGTGGGCTGTTTTCATTGAAGATGAATGGAGAATCGCTGATCCGTTTAGCGTTACGCTTGGTGGTCGTCTAGATCATGACGAAAACTATGGCGCGCACTTTAGTCCGCGTGTTTACGGTGTATGGCGAGTTGATCCGTCTTGGACGGTGAAAGGCGGTGTGGCAACAGGTTTCCGTTCTCCACAATTACGTGAAATTACTCCTGGCTGGGCGCAAGTCAGTGGTGGCGGTAATATCTACGGTAACCCAGATCTTGACCCTGAAACGTCGCTAAACAAAGAAATCAGCGTCTTGTATCAAGGTGATTCTGGCTTAGATGTTTCTTTGACAGCGTTCCATAACGAATTCAAAGACAAGATCACACGTGTTGTTTGTCCAGACACTATCTGTACTGATGGTCCAAACCAATGGGGCGCAGATCCAACGTACCGTATTAACGTGGATGAAGCCGTCACACAAGGTATTGAAGCGACCTTAGCATCGCCGTTAACGGAAACCATTTACCTTAGCTCGAGCTACACATTTACCGACTCAGAGCAAAAAACAGGTGAATACAAAGGCATGCCGCTGCAGCAGTTACCAAAGCATCTGTTTAATGTGGATGTGACTTGGCAAACGACAACAGATCTAGAGAGCTGGGCGAAAGTCACGTACCGAGGTAAAGAAATGGATCCGGTTACTGGCCCATCAAGAAACAGTATCGTAGAGCCAGCTTATACCTTTGTGGACGCCGGTGTGACATACCAGTTAACCGACAATACTCGTATTAAAGGCGCTATCTATAACTTGCTGGACGAGGAAATCAGTTACGAAGAATACGGATATATTGAAGATGGTCGTCGCTACTGGTTAGGTTTAGACGTCGCATTTTAATTATCTATCGTTGTAATAAGGTCGAGCATAGTCTCGACCTTTTTTAATCCTGCTTTACTGTGATTCAACAGGTGCGTTTGTCAGCCTGATCAGGTAGTATCTGTAACACGAAATTTTTGGTAGGGCGAAGGATAAATGCTAAAGGTTGCGATCAATGGATTTGGACGTATAGGTCGTAATGTTCTGCGAGCGGTGTATGAAAGCGGAAAACACCAGCAGATCAAGGTTGTGGCGGTTAACGAACTAGCACAGCCAGAGGCGATGGCACACCTACTGCAATATGACACCAGTCATGGTCGCTTTGGTAAAAAAATTTCCCATGACCAAGAACATTTGCATGTTCATCATGACAGCGGTGAATATGATTCCATTCGCATTCTCCACTTCTCCGAAATCGAATTACTTCCTTGGCGTGATTTAGAAGTTGATATCGTCTTGGATTGCACTGGCGTATTTGGTTCGCAAGCGGATGGGCAAGCGCATATAGAAGCTGGCGCGAAGAAAGTACTGTTTTCGCACCCGGGCGCAAACGACCTAGATAATACGATTATCTATGGCGTGAACCACGAAACTCTGAAAGACGAGCACCGTGTTGTCTCCAATGGCTCTTGCACCACCAACTGTATCGTTCCCATCATTAAAGTATTAGACGAAGCCTTCGGCATAGAGTCTGGCACCATTACCACAATTCATTCGTCCATGAACGATCAACAAGTAATTGATGCGTATCATAACGACTTACGCCGTACCCGCGCTGCAAGCCAATCTATTATTCCGGTGGACACTAAGTTGCATAAGGGGATTGAAAGAATCTTCCCGAAATTTTCCAACAAATTCGAAGCAATTTCTGTTCGTGTTCCAACGGTTAACGTCACTGCAATGGATTTAAGTGTCACAATTAGTACAAATGTGAAAGTTAATGACGTAAATCAAACCATTGTTAACGCATCTCAGTGTACATTACGTAACATTGTTGACTATACTGAATCGCCACTCGTTTCCATCGACTTTAACCACGACCCCCATAGTGCGATTGTGGATGGAAGCCAGACTAGAGTGAGTAACGGGCAACTCGTAAAAATGCTCGTTTGGTGCGACAACGAATGGGGCTTTGCTAACCGGATGCTGGATACTGCCTTAGCAATGCAAGCTTCTTCGCAAGTGGAACAGTAATGACGAAGAAGTGATGGAGAATTTTTATTTCTAGCCTTGAAATAAATCCATAATATCTCCATATCTATAACCAGTTTGAAGAATTAACAGGCTTGGCAGGGTTGCCGAGTTTTCAAAAACTTTAATTATTAAATATTTGAGAGGACACATCATGTCTGTAATCAAGATGACTGACCTGGATCTTGCAGGTAAACGTGTATTTATCCGTGCTGACCTAAACGTGCCAGTAAAAGACGGTAAAGTAACTTCGGATGCACGTATCATCGCATCTCTTCCAACTATTAAGCACTGCCTAGAAGCAGGCGCTAAAGTAATGGTTACGTCTCACCTAGGTCGCCCAACTGAAGGTGAATACGCTGAAGAGTTCTCTCTACAACCAGTTGTTAATTACCTAAACGACGCACTAGATTGCGAAGTGAAGCTAGCAAAAGACTACCTAGATGGCCTAGAGCTAAATGCGGGTGAACTTGTTGTTCTTGAAAACGTTCGCTTCAACAAAGGCGAAAAGAAAAACGACGAAGAGCTATCTAAGAAATACGCAGCACTATGTGACGTATTCGTAATGGACGCATTCGGTACGGCTCACCGTGCTCAAGCATCTACTCACGGCGTTGGTATGCACGCAGACGTAGCATGTGCTGGTCCTCTACTAGCGAACGAACTAGAAGCGCTAGGCAAAGCAATGGACAAGCCAGCTCGCCCAATGGTTGCTATCGTTGGTGGTTCAAAAGTATCTACTAAGCTAACGGTTCTTGAGTCTCTATCTAAAATCGCTGACCAACTCGTTGTTGGTGGTGGTATTGCTAACACATTCATCGCAGCTGCTGGCCACAACGTTGGTAAGTCTCTATACGAAGCAGACCTAGTTGAAACAGCTAAGAAGCTAATGGACGAGTGTGCAATTCCAGTAGCAACTGACGTTGCATGTGCGAAAGCATTTGACGAGAACGCAGAAGCTGAAATCAAGCACGTTTCTGAAGTACAAGACGACGACATGATCTTCGACCTTGGTCCAGATTCAACTGCTGAACTAGCTGAAATCCTTAAAAACGCTAAGACTATCCTATGGAATGGTCCAGTAGGCGTATTCGAATTCAAGAACTTCGAAGCAGGTACTAAAGGTATCTCTGAAGCTATCGCAGCTTCTGAAGGCTTCTCTGTTGCTGGTGGTGGTGACACGCTAGCGGCTATCGACAAGTTCGGTATCAAAGCGGATGTATCTTACATCTCTACTGGCGGCGGCGCTTTCCTTGAGTTCGTAGAAGGTAAAGTTCTTCCAGCAGTAGAAATGCTAGAAGCACGCGCTAAGTAATTAAAGCAAAGCGGGGGAGTGATTCTCCCGCTTTCTTGTTTGCTGCAACGTGTGAGGAACTCTGCTAGAATAGCCTCAGTTGTGAGCAAACGTTTGCAAGATTTTCAACTTAACAAGTTTTGTTTAAAAACGACAGATAAATAGGATTACATCCATGTCTAAGATCTTCGACTTCGTAAAACCAGGTGTTATCTCTGGCGATGACGTTCAGAAAGTATTTGAAGTTGCAAAAGAAAACAGCTTTGCACTTCCAGCAGTAAACTGTGTGGGTACTGACTCTGTAAACGCAGTACTTGAAGCAGCTGCAAAAGTTAAAGCTCCAGTTATCGTTCAGTTCTCTAACGGTGGCGCTGCTTTCTTTGCTGGTAAAGGTCTAAAACTTGAAGGTCAAGAAGCTCAAATCCTAGGTGCTGTTGCTGGTGCGAAATACGTTCACGCTGTAGCTGAAGCTTACGGTGTTCCAGTAATCCTACACACTGACCACGCAGCTAAGAAACTACTTCCTTGGATCGACGGTCTACTAGACGCTGGTGAAGAGTACTTCGCGCAAACTGGTAAGCCACTATTCTCTTCTCACATGATCGACCTTTCTGAAGAGTCTCTAGAAGAGAACATCGAAATTTCTGCTAAGTACCTAGAGCGCATGGCTAAAATGAACATGACTCTAGAAATCGAACTAGGTTGTACTGGTGGTGAAGAAGACGGCGTTGACAACTCTGATATGGATGCGTCTGAGCTATACACTTCTCCAGAAGACGTTGCATACGCATACGAGAAACTAAGCGCAATCAGCCACCGTTTCACTATCGCAGCATCTTTCGGTAACGTACACGGCGTATACAAGCCAGGTAACGTTGTACTAACTCCAACTATCCTACGTGATTCTCAAGCGCACGTTTCTGAGAAATTCGGTCTTCCAGCGAACTCTCTAAACTTCGTATTCCACGGCGGTTCAGGTTCTTCTCTAGAAGAAATCCGTGAATCTATCGGCTACGGTGTAATCAAAATGAACATCGATACTGATACACAGTGGGCTACTTGGGATGGTATCCGTAAGTTCGAAGCTGAAAACCACGATTACCTACAAGGTCAGATCGGTAACCCAACGGGTGAAGATGCACCAAACAAGAAGTACTACGATCCACGCGTATGGCTACGTGCAGGCCAAGCTTCAATGGTTACTCGTCTAGAGCAAGCATTTGCTGACCTTAACGCAGTTGACGTACTATAATCGTTACTGATTAAGTTACTTAAAAACCCGCTCTCTGAGCGGGTTTTTTTATGTCTATCACTTTCTTCCCCGCTGCTTTCTCCCGATATTTTTATGCGTTAGGTTGTATTTGCTAGTGAGATATCTCACCTTTAACGTTTTTTTAAAGAAAACATGGGAATATCAGTCTTAAGAGTGGCGAAATCAGAGTGCATTGCGTAACCTGTAACAAGTCAGTGTCAGAAAGCTCTGATAAAGTCTTGTTTTGCATATCTTTGCGAAACTCTGACTTTGAAAAAAGTCAGAGTTGGGATATTGTGCCAAAAATCTGACACTGTTCAGTGGAGCAATAGGGATGTTGTTTTAGAAAAGAGCCTTTAAAAAACAAGGTTCATAAATTAACGGCAATTGGATTTATATCTCTTTATTTTTGAGGATAAGAATTATGGCAGGTGAATCGGTGGGTATCGATACCACTTTAACGGATGGTCTAACTCAGGCTGAAACTTGGCTGACAAACAATTCAGATCTACTGGTTCAGTACGGTGTGAACATTATCTCTGCGCTGCTTATTCTGTTTATCGGTAATCTTATCGTTAAGGCAGTCGCTGGTAGTGTTTCTAAAGTACTAGAAAAGAAAAACATGGATAAGGCCGTCGTTGAATTTATTCACGGTCTTGTTCGTTACTTGCTATTTGTAATCGTGCTAATCGCGGCTCTTGGTCGATTAGGAGTTCAAACCGCTTCTGTTGTTGCTGTGATTGGTGCGGCAGGTCTTGCTGTTGGTCTTGCACTACAAGGTTCACTATCAAACTTTGCAGCAGGCGTACTTATTGTTGCGTTCCGTCCATTCAAATCAGGCGACTACGTAGAAATCGGTGGTGTAGCGGGTAGTGTTGAAGCAATTCAAATCTTCCAAACCGTTCTAAAAACACCAGACAACAAAATGGTTGTTGTGCCTAACTCTTCAGTTATCGGCGGTGCCATTACTAACTACTCTCGCCATGCGACACGACGTGTCGACCTAGTGATTGGTGTTTCATACAAAGCAGACCTTAAACTAACGAAGAAAGTGATTCGTGAGACGCTAGAGAAAGATCCACGTATCTTGAAAGACCCAGATATCACAATTGGTGTACTTACGTTAGCGGACTCTTCAGTTAACTTTGTGGTTCGTCCATGGGTGAAAACTGCAGATTACTGGGGCGTATACTTTGATGCAATGCAAGGTATTAAAGAAGCATTGGATGAAAATGGCATCGAGATTCCATTCCCACAAATGGATGTTCACCTGAACAAAGTCGACGCTTAATCAAAAGCAGTCGATATTCAAAAGCGAGGCCAATAGGCCTCGCTTTTTTATACTTCGTAAAGGGTGTGATGACCAGCAAGTAAGAGGCGTTTTAGATGTTTACCTGCAAATCCAAATGTGAACTCAGGTAAGCCAGGCGTATAGAGCAACTCTTGATGTTGATAGAGATTGGTATCAACAATGATAGTGATGTATTCCGGTAAGCCTATTGGGCAAACCGCGCCGGGTACGCAACCTAACACTTCGACCATTTCATCGTCATTACAAATAGAGGGACGTTTACCTGTAATCGCTTTAATCTGCTTGGCATCGAGGCGCGAGTCCTTATCTGTCAGATAAACCGCGTAACCTTGTCCTTTGAGTGTTAAAAAGAGGCTTTTGGTATGCGTACCCGTCCAACCAAGCTCTCTCGCAATGCGTATATCTGTCTCAAAGTCTAAGATGGCTTCGTGCTGCCATTCCCGAAAAGGAATAGAGAGCGCGTTGAATCGCTCTCTATTGTTGTTATAAATACGTTTTAGTGACTCCATGTCTTTGCTGCCTTACTACCTGGTGATTACCAATACTTATCAATAAGCTCACTCGCTAAGATATACGCTATTGTGAACATCATCATTGCGATTGCAATGTCGATGGTTTTTTTCACTTTTGGTTGAGAGAGTGTTGGACCTAGTTTGGCTGCTCCTATCGATAAAGTGTAGAACCAAACAAAGGAAGCCATAATCGTACCTAGTGCAAAAGCAATGCGTTCATGGCCTTCAAATTGTCCACCGATCGAACCTAGAATAACGACTGTATCTAAATATAAGTGCGGATTAAGCACAGTGACAGCTAACGCACCTAGAATAACTGTTCGACGACCTCGAGCTACGATCTCCCCTTTTGATTCCGATTCACTCTCTGGCTTAAAAGCACTTTTTAGCGAGAGCAGTCCATAGAAGATCAAGAAAGCAATACCACCAAGTGTCACCGACGTCAGTAAGATTTCATTTTGAGACAGAATTGCACCACCACCAAAGATACCTAGAGAGATGAAAATCATATCTAGCACGCTACAAATAGTGGCGGTTGTTAGGTGGTGGTTACGCTTTATGCCTTGATTCAAAACATACGCATTTTGCGCGCCGATCGGAATGATCATTGATGCTCCTAAACCAAAACCTTGCAATAGAACCCACAAGCTCACACTTCACCTCACTTCAAAATAACAAATACATTTACATAGAGGGGAAAGATAAAGCGTTTATCTAAATAAGTATAATTAATGATTTTAATCTTACATTAGATAGACTAATTTAACGGGAGGCGTTTGATCAAGAGTGAGAGGGAAGGTATGCGAGGGTTAGATTACAAATGGATTGAGGCATTAGACGCTATAGTTTATCAGGGTAGCTTTGAGCGTGCTGCTGAGCATTTATTTGTTTCTCAATCCGCCATTTCTCAACGTATCAAGCAGTTAGAGAAGTTTCTCGCGCAGCCTGTTTTAATTCGAAGCCAGCCACCTAAGCCAACGCCAATTGGTAAAAAATTGTTGGGTCTTTATCGGCGAGTACGCTTGCTAGAGCATGAAATTCTCCCCGAACTAAAGAATGATACCAGTACGCGACCTGTGCAACTCTCTTTAGCGACTAATGCAGATAGCCTTGCAACATGGCTACTGCCAGCGCTGCAAAATGTTATGAAGCAGCGTCAAGTTGAACTAAAACTGACTATCTATGGTGAATACCGCTCTATTGAAAAACTCAAAAGTGGCGAAGTGACAGGAGCGATCAGCTTGGAGTCCCAGCCAATCCCCGGATGCAGAGCAGACTATTTAGGTCGCATCGATTATGTTTGTGTCGCGAGCCCAGAGTTCTATCAGCGTTATTTTTCTAAAGGTGTAAATAATCAGACATTGGCAAAAGCACCAGCCGTTTCATATGACCAATATGATGATCTACATAAAACATTTCTTACCGAGCATTTTAACGTCAATCCTGACAGCGTTATTCATCACAACATCAGTAGTTCTGAAGCGTTTCTAAAAGTGGCGTTAGCTGGTGTTGCTTATTGCTTGATCCCCCGCTTGCAAATTAACGACGAATTAGACAGAGGTGTGTTGGTTGATGTGACTCCAGGTTTTTTAATGTCCCATCGGATTTATTGGCACCACTGGCAGTTAGAAACTGGGGTATTACAAGAAATCTCAAACGCGATAGTGGGGTATGCGCAGCAGCATCTACCTCAATAAGTTTGTCAGAGCTGTATATCGTTAACTTAAGTGTGTGTTGTTTAAAAATTACGCCAATGTTACATAGTCAAAGTTGTGTTAGAAGTCACTATGGGTGCTTGGATAATCGGCGGAAGTTTCTATTATGAAACCACACGCTTTCTCAGCCATGATAGTGATGTTGGAATCTGAGATTAAGTACTTAATTTTGTATGGATGGATTTATTGAATGAAATTGTATTCATTTTTGCTGGCTTCAGCACTCAGCCTTACCAGTGCTTCAGTTTTGGCGAATACGCCAGAGTTTGCTCATGTTACGACAACGGGGTATGGCGAAGTGACGGCCACACCTGATATGGCTACGTTTTCTGTAAAAGTAGTCGATACGACAATGACGGCCGAACAAGCGAAATTGTCCGTAGATAAAACCGTTGAAGAGTTTCTAAAAAGCTTATCGGATGCCGGCTTGTCAAAAGACAATATTACTAGCTCGAATTTATACCTTGCTCCTCAGTACCATTACCCTAAATCAGGGAAAGCAGAACTTGTTGGGTATCGAGCATCTCGCAGTATTGATGTCACGGTGACGGATCTGAAAAACCTTAACCAATACCTAGATATGGCGTTAGAGGCGGGAATTAATCAGGTTGATAATATTCAACTTAAGATAAGCAACCAAGCCGAGTATCAGCAAAAGGCACGAATGGCTGCGATTAAGGACGCAAGAGAAAAAGCAGGGTCATTAGCGACGGGTTTTGAGAAAAAGTTGGGCGATGTATGGCAGATCAATTACAGACAGATGCACGTTCAGCCTGTGTTAATGCGTTCAATGGCGATGGATAGTAAAGAAGGAGCGAATAGCTACCAAGATTCAACTATGATCATTCGCGATCAAGTCGATGTCATTTATAAGCTAAAGTAAGGCTTAGCAAACAGTAAAAAGCAAAAGGCAGGGAGTCATAACCCCTGCCTTTGTCGTTTCTGTTTCACTGTTTAGTGAAGGATACGGGCACGGATTGTGCCTTCAATGTTTTTGAGCTTTGTTAGAGCTTCTTCTGAGCGCTCAGTTTCAACGTCGATCACTACGTAGCCTATTTCAGCGGCTGTTTGTAGGTACTGCGCGGCAATGTTAATGCCTTCTTCAGCAAAGATGGTGTTGATCTGAGTTAGGATACCAGGACGGTTCTTGTGGATATGAAGCAGACGAGAACACTCACCACTGTGTTCTGGCAATGACACTTCAGGGAAGTTTACGCTTGAAAGTGTCGATCCGTTATCAGAGTACTTAGCCAGTTTGCCCGCCACTTCTAAGCCGATATTCTCTTGTGCTTCTTGCGTTGAACCACCAACGTGTGGAGTAAGGATGACGTTATCGAATTTTTGTAAAGGAGACTCGAACGGGTCAGCATTCGTTTTTGGTTCAGTTGGGAATACATCAATTGCAGCGCCAGCAAGGTGACCAGCTTCTAAGCTATGGCAAAGTGCAGGAATATCCACAACGGTGCCACGTGCCGCGTTGATAAAGATGGAACCTGGTTTCATTCGAGCAAATTCAGCTTCACCCATCATGTTTTTCGTTTCCGGTGTTTCGGGAACGTGCAAAGAAATCACATCACATTTGTTCAATAGTTCACTCATGGTATGTACTTGCGTCGCATTACCAAGGGACAGTTTGTTCTCAATATCGTAGTAGTAAACGCGCATACCTAAGTTTTCGGCAATAATACCAAGCTGCGTACCAATGTGACCGTATCCGATAATGCCAAGGCACTTACCACGAGCTTCGTAAGAGTTGTCTGCACTTTTCTTCCAAATACCGCGATGTGCAAGTGCATTCTTTTCAGGAATACCACGCACTAGTAAAAGGATTTGCCCAAGTACAAGCTCTGCCACGCTTCGAGTGTTAGAGAATGGTGCATTAAAGACAGGAATACCGCGTTTTGCTGCTGCATCTAGGTTTACTTGGTTAGTACCAATACAAAAACAGCCAATTGCAACCAGCTTGTTCGCCGCATTGATTACCTCTTCGGATAGGTTCGTACGGGAGCGGATACCAATGAAGTGCACGTCTTTTACCGCTTCAATTAGTTCTTCTTCCGGAAGGGAACCTTTATGGTATTCAATGTTGGTATAACCAGCTGCTTGAAGAACTTCAACTGAAGAAGGGTGGAGTCCCTCTAACAAGAGGATCTTAATCTTTTCTTTTTCCAGTGAAACTTTGGCCATTTTTTCTCGTCCTTAAAATGGAAAGGTGGGCTAATGTGGCGCACATTGGGCAAAACTATTAAAAAGGGGATAATTAACAGTTTTGTAGGAAGACAAACGTTTCCCTGTGCGTCTTCTGTTCAATAAAGTAACAAAAAAAAATTGCTTTGGGTAAGAAAATTACGGAATAAGAGATAATTTTCTTATAGAAAGGAATAAAAAACGGTGCCTTGCAGCACCGTATGTAATGAAATAACAGAAAAGTGAACCAGATAGGTTCATTTTGGGCTGTTATTTATTCTTCAATTTTTGCACCTTCTGGTGTGCCAGTGATCACTACGTCAGCACCACGATGAGCGAAAAGACCCACAGTCACCACACCAGCGATGCCGTTTATTTTGTCTTCCATTTCTTTCGGATTGGTAATTTGCATATTGTGCACATCCAGAATCACGTTGCCGTTGTCAGTCACAACGCCTTCACGGTAAGCTGGATCACCACCTAGTTTTACCAATTCACGAGCCACGTAAGAGCGTGCCATTGGGATTACTTCAACAGGCAATGGGAACTGGCCAAGTACGTCAACTGCTTTAGTGCCGTCAACGATACATACGAACTTATCAGAGATTGCTGCGACAATTTTCTCACGAGTCAGAGCCGCGCCGCCGCCTTTGATCATTTCACGTGCTGGGTTGATCTCATCTGCGCCATCAACATACACATCCAGCTTCATTACATCGTTACACTCGTATACTTCAATACCAAGCTCTTTAAGGCGCTCAGTTGAAGCGACAGAGCTAGACACTGCACCTTTAATATCATCTTTGATAGTGCCTAGTGCATCGATGAAGTGATTCACGGTAGAGCCAGTACCAACACCGACAATGCTGCCTTTCTCAACATATTTTAGTGCTGCCCAACCAGCCGCTTTTTTCATTTCATCTTGAGTCATGCCAATCTCCTGAATAGATGTTCGTTAACGTTTGCGGGCGTGATTATAGCGGCTTACTTGTCACTTTCCCATTGCCATATTTGGCTTGGGGTCACGATCTTAGGTAATGGAATGTCCCAGCTTTCAATTGGTAAGCGTTCTACATGTTGGCAGTCATGAGCGATACCGACAGGTTTAGCACCCTCTCCAGTTACAAACCAACGTGACAGAGTACGATCGTAGTACCCCCCGCCCATGCCTAAGCGGTGTCCGATGCTGTCGAACCCAACTAAAGGTGTGCAGATTAAATCAAGCTGGCGAACGGGTTTGAGGTGTCTGATATCGAGCTTGGGCTCTAAGATGCCGTACTTGTTGTAGACGAGCTGTTCATCACTTATATACTGAAGAAACAGTAACTGACCTTTAGAAAAGGGATGGATGACGGGCAGATAAACCGATTTTCCCTGTTGCCATAACCATTCAATGAGCGGTTTAGTATCAAGCTCACCGTCTGCAGAAAGGTAGATGGCAATATGTTGCGCCTGCTCGATTTCAGGAAGTTGGGAAAATTGAGTAATAAGGTCGATTCCCGCTTGGTATTGTGTATCACTGCACAGAGCGTTGCGCTTTTCACGAATCAGTTTGCGGAAGTCTTGTCGAGAGAGGTCTGACATAGAGAGAATACCCCAGGGTGCCGTTGAGGATTGTGGCCCTTGAACCAGCTGGTTCAAGGCGGATCAGCAATGACAACCGTAGGCTTCTCGGTGCATGCCGAGCTTGCTCAATAGTTACCAAATACTAACCCTTAGGTATTGCTTATCGGCTCAGGGACTTAAATCCTGCTGACGCACACCCCAGGGTAAATTTTGTATTTACTGCTGTCCTTGCGTAACTTTGCTTAGTGCGTTCTCTAAAGACGCGGTGAGCTTTTCCATTCGCTCAGTAATTTCTTGCTGTTGACCATTGGATTCGTATGACTTGGTGTGCAACTCATAGCAAATATTCAATGCAGCAAAGGTCAGCAGTTGGATTTCATTGGTTACCTTAGTACGTTCGCTCATTTCTTTCAATCGGCGATCCAGATCTTTTGCCGCTGCAACAAGAGACTCTTCTTGTCCTGTCGGACAATTCACTCGTGTAAGTTTGCCTAATATTTCAACGTCGATCGCTTGATTGCTCATGATGAATAAACTCTATATTCGCGCTATCTAAGGTGTTGCTTCATACAACTACCGAGGAGCAAACTATAGGAAAACCGCTATTAAGATTCAAGCATTTCCCATCACAGAAAGAGAAATGATGACGAGATCACACAGGAATTGGGCAAATTGAACAAATGCTGTCCAAAATTGAATTTGATAGCCGTTTCAGACCACTAACCTTGATGGTAGGATATACCAATACATTATTACGCAAGAATGAGCCAAGTTATGAGTGAAATCACCCTTCCTGAATACCAATCTATTGCTGCTGAACTGCAATCGGCAAGCCTGGCTGTGACACCGGCGGAGTTACATGGCTTATTTGTTGGCATGTTAAGTGGTGGATTGGCGATCAATGATCAAACTTGGCAGCCGATTCTTTTTGACTACACCAATGATGGGATGGGGTGGCCCTCGACAGCACTCACTTTTGCTCAGAGCATATTCAACGTTACTGTTAATGAGCTTACTGGCACATCAATGGAGCTGTCTTTACTATTGCCAGATGAGCCGGGCGAAGAAGGCTTATTCGCATTAGCCGACAGTGTGTCCGACTTTGTAAACCACTTTATTTCTGGGCTAGGTCTAGCAGGCGTTGCGCTTAATAAAGCATCTGATGACGCTAAAGAAGCACTGGCTGACTTAGAAGAGATTGCCAAATTAGGCATTGATGAAGATGACGATCTTGGTGAACAAGCGCAATTGCTAGAGCAAGTGATTGAGCACATCAAAGCTTGCGTACTAACGATTCATGCTGAATTTGGTGTTCGTCCTGAAAGCAGCGACAAAAAACCTACTATTCACTAATCGTAGACCGTCCAGAGGTTAGTATGAAGCAATATGATGTAGTCATTGCTGGTGGTGCCATGGCTGGTGCAACGTTAGCATTGGCGATTGACCATTTGTCTCAGGGAAAGCTCCGCATTGCCGTCGTTGAGCCTTTTAAAGCACAATCAGATATGCACCCTGGTTTTGACTCTCGCTCAATCGCATTGTCTTACGGTACTGTCAATCTGTTGCGTCAACTACAGCTCTGGACGTCAGTAGAACCGTTTGTCACACCCATTGAACATATCCACGTTTCTGACCGTTCTCATGCTGGGATGACGGAGATTACCAAGCAAGAGGTTGGGGTGGGAGCTCTAGGGTATGTTGTAGAATTAGCCGATGTTGGGCGTGTATATCAAGAATTATTAGACAGCAGCGAATCAATTACGCTGTTTTGTCCTGACTCCGTTACCGATATCGAGCGCGAGCAAAACTGTACCCATGTGACGTTGAAAAGTGGTGAGCAACTTGAAGCAAAACTGCTGGTGGCTGCAGATGGTGCTGTTTCGACCTGTTGTCAGAAAATTGGTCTAGAACTTTCTGAGCAAGATTTTGAACAAGTGGCTGTCATTGCCAATATTGTGACTCAAGAATCTCATCAAGGTAGAGCCTTTGAACGTTTTACTGAAAATGGCCCTGTTGCTTTATTGCCAATGAGTGACAATCGAATGTCCTTAGTTTGGTGTTTGCACCCTGAAGAAGCCCAAGCCGTTCTTGAGTTATCTGATCAAGCATTTCTCCAGCATTTACAGAACGATTTTGGTTGGCGTTTAGGCGCGATGAAAAAAGTGGGGCGTCGTGCAAGTTACCCATTGCTTCTTCGCCATCGAAAGCAAAATATTTCACATCGCTTTGCGATTGTTGGAAATGCGGCGCAAACGCTGCACCCGATAGCTGGACAAGGCTTTAATCTCGGTATTCGCGATGTAGTCTCACTAGCAGAAGAAATTGTGCAGCAAAGTGAGGATGTGGGTCTTTATCAAGGCCTGATGCGCTTTAGTCAACGTAGAGAAGCAGATCGAAGCGAAACTATTTGGCTAACCAGTGCCTTGGTGCATGTTTTTTCAAATGATTTACCCGCGATGCGAATTGGCCGAAATACTGCCTTAGCAGCGATGGATAACCTTTCTATTTTTAAGCAGCCGCTACTACGCCATACACTTGGCTTGGTAAAACGATGAACGGCCGCACTGAATTAGGTAATAAAAAGCAATGATGCAAAGTGTAGATATCGCCATCATCGGCGGAGGGATGGTTGGGTTGGCACTTGCTGCCGCGTTCAAAGACAGTGATCTGCGTGTCGCCGTTATTGAAGGTAAAGTGCCAGATGATTCGTTGAAAGAATTGCCCGATGTTCGTGTGTCTGCGCTGAGCCGCTCTAGTGAGACGATTTTGCGTAAACTTGGTGCTTGGCAGGGCATAGAACAGCGCCGAGCTTCACCATACTACGGTATGGAAGTGTGGGAGCAAGATAGCTTTGCTAGTATTGAGTTCAATGCACAAAGCATGGCACAACCTGATTTAGGGCATATTGTTGAGAATCGAGTGATTCAACTCGCACTGCTCGAACAAGTCCAAAAGCTCGATAACGTCACTATGTTTATGCCTGCACGTTGCGCGACTCTCGCGGTCGGTGAGCAAGAAAGCTGGCTGACGCTCGATAATGGCCAAGCCATGACCGCTAAATTAGTGGTCGGAGCCGATGGGGCGAATTCGTGGCTTCGCCATCAAATGGATATTCCATTAACGCATTGGGACTATGGTCATCATGCTTTGGTCGCGAATGTCAAAACTGCCATGCCACACAACAGCATTGCGCGCCAGATATTTACTCCTCATGGACCGTTGGCATTTTTGCCAATGTCGCAACCAGATATGTGCTCTATTGTTTGGTCCACGGAGCCAAATCGAGCAGAGCAGTTAGTGGCAATGAGTGAACATGATTTCAATAAAGCGTTGACGAGTGAGTTTGATGCTCGACTTGGTCTATGTGAAGTAGTGGGAGAGCGTGCTGCGTTTCCTTTGAAAATGCGCTATGCGCGAGATTTTGTTGTCGAGCGAGTCGCGCTGGTTGGTGATGCGGCCCATACCATTCACCCATTAGCGGGGCAGGGTGTGAATTTAGGTTTATTAGATGCGGCCAGTCTTGCTCAAGAGGTGTTAGCACTTTGGAAGCAGGGACAAGATATCGGCAGTAAACGCAACCTAAGAAGCTACGAGCGTTGGCGAAAAGCGGAAGCGGCAAAGATGATCGCTACTATGCAAGGGTTTCGAGATTTGTTCTCTGGCGAGAACCCTGCTAAAAAGCTTGTTCGTGGCATTGGCTTGAGTTTAGCGGGGCAACTGCCGGGAGCGAAAGATGAGATCATGAAGCGCGCGCTTGGTTTAAAGGGACACTTGCCGGATCTGGCGCGTCAGTAAGTGCAAAGCAAACTTCAAATACACAAAAGGCTGGTTAATCCAGCCTTTGTTTTATCAACATTTTGCTAAGCATATGCGCATCGGAGTTTCATTATTTCTTGATTGATCTCTTTGACCGCTCGGAAATGGCGTTGCTCTGCTTTCTCCGGCAGTATTAACTTACCGTTATCAAACTCGAATCTACCGACCCCGTAAATATAAATTCTTCCTTTAAAAAGACGACTTATATGTTTAGCAATCATACTTGGTGTATAGCGCTTAAACAGTCTCATATTTACTTTCCTTTTATCTAACCTAGCCTAGGTATTCTACGTTCTGGACGCGAAAATTATTGTGACAGCAATAGTATTAAATACAGATGTAGGGTGTTGCGTCAGAGAATTGTGTTGTCTTAGACAATTTGACAGTGTCATCTCTTAAATAGCGTGAGGATTACCCCAAAAATAACCTCTCTAAAGGAACCCTTACGCCAATACACTCCTTTTTACGTGACGCATTAAGCAATAGTTTTGTTACAGAATTAAGAATAGAACGAAAACGGTTGTTTGCTAGTTGTTTCTATTAAGGTCGTGCCTCGCGCAACACACTTTACGTTCTAACGATTAGAGGAAATGAAAGAGAAAAAGTTCCACGTAAAAAAAAGCCCGCTTCAGCGGGCGAATAGTCACAGATGCATTACACAAAAGTGGATAACTAACTGCATGAATGCTGTCACTCAGCTAGCTGACTCACTTTATATCGGTTAAGTGCTTGTTTGAAACTTAACCAACAAATTCAGCATATACGAGTTTTATCTTTGTGACTATTTATGTTTTATATGTGATTAAAAATTCTCATATCTATTTTTGTAGATATGAGCGAGATCACGCAGTGATAGAAACACTACATGTCATTACATTGTTTTTAGACGATTAACGACAGATCTCAGCTACGGTCGGCTGGCACAATTGGATAAGATCTTGAATAGAAAGCGCCAGTCCAGCCATGCGATCGCCACTGCTGATCGTGACTTCCTGTTCTTCTAGTAAGCTGGGGTCGAACACGATTGGCATATGACGTTTGAGTAGCAGAGGAGTGACAGTACCAATTTTGTAACCAGTGATGGACTCAACATCGGCTTGATCAACACAAGTCATCCGGCGACATTTCAGTAACGAGCGCACTTTTTTGGGATCAACGCTACGATCACCTGGTGCACAGGCGAGTGCATATTGATTACCCATGTCTCGTAGCAAGATTGCTTTCACCATTTGAGAGGGGCGAATGCCGCGTTGGTGCGCGGCATCCTCAATGGTCGTTGCTGGTCTTTGATGCGGTAGCAGACGAAACGGAATGTGTTGGTCTGTGAGAAATTGCATCAAAGGAGTATTGATTGTATTACTCATCATCAAGACTGTAAGGCAGTGATTCGATTGTCCATTCACATTCTGGTTGCGCAACCAAACGAAGACGAGTGTCCTCATCGAGATTATTAGGCAGCACGATCAGGCCAATCGCGTGATTGTCACTGAACTGGTAGTGATTTAATAAAGCACCTACTGAACGCCAGTTTTCACCTACGCTGCGTTCGAGCTCAATTGGTTCGTCACTGAATGGAGCAGAAGTTGCACCTTTTACGATATACATCGCACGTTTATTGGTACCGCGATACTTCGCTCGTGCTACCGTTTCTTGTCCCGTGTAGCAGCCCTTTGTGAAGCTTATGCCTCCTAAAGCTTGCACGTTAAGTGCTTGTGGAATGTGAGCATTCTGCGCGGATGCAGAGACAAATGGTAAACCTGCTTCAATATCGAAACGATTCCAAAGCTCATTTGTCGTAAAGACAGCGTCGGTAGTTTCAACGATTTGCTGTGCTTCTGGCGCACTTAATATCAGTAACCAGCGATCTTGTGCAACTTGCACTGCTGTGCCACCGTCAACTGGGCGAACGCTGCCAGTTGTCTCGCTCATTGTTGAAATGAATTCGTCGGCTTTGACGCCAGCAACACCTAAGATAACGTCATCAGAAGCTTCAATCGTTACTTTAGAGAAAATGGCGTATTTCTTTATTTCACTAAGTTCTACGTCAATCGCCGATTTTGGTTGGATCATGCCGTAGCCATCATGATGATGGAAAAGGCGGAACACGCTCCACACTTTGCCTTTCGCATCACAATGTGCGCCCAGTGTTGATTGGTCTTGTTCTAAAGAAACAACATCGCAGGTAACCTGACCTTGTAAGTATGATTTTTTATCATCACCGATCATGGTGATCATGCCGAAGTTATCCAGCAGTGAGATAGATAACTCTGGAAGCGCGTCTTGAGTTGAGAGAGGTAATGCTGAAAAACGAGTTTGCCATTCCATAATTACAATGCCTTTTGAAGATATTTTTCCGCTATGTTATACCCAAATAACCTTGAGATACTAGGGGAGCGATTTACGAATCAACATTTGTCTGCTTTCACTATCGTATTGTGACCCGCACACTAGTGACGTAGCACATCCCTTGTTACACTCCGCACTAACAACAAGACATCTATGAAGGAATAGTGAATGTACACTCCGGAAGAAAAAGCGCGTATTAAATGGGCTTGTCGTCGAGGCATGCTTGAGCTTGACGTAGTAATTATGCCGTTTTTTGAAGAGTGCTTTGATACTCTGAGTGAACAAGAGCAGCGTGACTTTGTTTCTTTACTTGAATGCGATGATCCTGATCTGTTTACTTGGGTAATGGGGCATGGCCGTAGCGAAAATTTAGGTCATGCAGCAATGGTTGATAAAATTGTCGCCCATAACCTCAGCAAAGTTCGTTAATTTTACTGCTTCTCCCTCTCTGACTGCCCGAGTCTTCAATGTTGTACTTTTCTTATTGATGACTTGGGCTGTTATCCTCTCTAGCATTCCGCTCGTATTATCGACTTATTTGTTATTACTGATTGTGAAGGCTTTCTCAAACCAAAGTCTTGTTCAACCTACAAGTCATGGGCATTGGTATGTGCACTGCGATGGCTCGGTTAGGTTTGATGCCCTTGAGTGTGGCGAATACTCGGAAGATATTGAGTCCGAAAAGGGTCATTTACAGCGAGTTGATAGATCGGCATCACCATTCAAGATAACATTCCAATTGCAATCTGGCCGTAGTGTTACGATTTGGCGTGATAGCTGTGACGATGAGCAGTATCGTCAACTATCTTTGGTATTACGCCAATGGGAAATGAAACAGGGAGCTGATGCTCCCTGTTGATGTAATAGTTTAATTGGTAAAGTTAAAGCTGTTTAGCTGGAACCAAAATTGTTGGTCCGCTGTTTTCCAGTTGGTTCGGATAATCAAGCGTGTAGTGCAAACCTCGACTCTCTTTACGCTGCATCGCACAACGAACCATCAACTCTGCTACTTGTAAAAGGTTACGCAGTTCTAATAAGTTGTTCGACACTCGGAAATTGCTGTAGTACTCGTGTGTTTCTTGTTGCAACAGTTGGATACGGCGTAAGGCGCGCTCTAAACGCTTATCAGTTCGCACAATGCCCATGTAGTCCCACATAAACAGACGAAGCTCGTGCCAGTTGTGCTGAATGATCACTTCTTCATCACTATTGGTTACTTTGCTTTCATCCCAACATGGCACCTGTGAAGGTAGCTCAACGTTAGTGTGATGTTTTAGAATATCTTTTGCCGCAGACCAAGCATAAACCACGCATTCGAGAAGTGAGTTTGATGCCATGCGGTTAGCACCATGCAGCCCGGTGTAGCTAACTTCACCAATCGCATACAAATTTTTCAGATCGGTGCAGCCATTTCTATCCACCATGACACCGCCACAAGTGTAGTGTGCAGCAGGTACGATTGGGATTGGCTCTTTAGTCATGTCAATGCCCAAGTCCATCAAACGTGAATAAATGGTTGGGAAGTGTTTCGTAATAAAGTCAGCAGGCTTATGACTGATGTCGAGATACATACAGTCGGCGCCTAAACGCTTCATTTCGAAGTCGATAGCACGAGCCACGACGTCACGCGGAGCAAGCTCTTTACGTTCATCGAAATCTGGCATAAAGCGAGAGCCATCTGGACGACGCAGGTAAGCACCTTCGCCACGCAACGCTTCAGTCAGCAAGAAGTTACGTGCTTCTGGGTGATATAAACACGTCGGATGGAACTGGTTAAATTCCATATTCGCCACACGACACCCTGCACGCCAAGCAATCGCAATACCATCACCAGACGACACATCTGGGTTAGAGGTGTATTGATAAACCTTTGAAGCACCACCTGTAGCGAGAACCACAAATTTGGCTCGCACGGTTTCGACATGCTCTTCGTTGCGGTTCCAAATATAAGCACCGATAACTTTGTTTTTATCACCGCCAATTTTGTCTTCGGTGATTAAGTCCAGAGCGTTGTGACGTTCGAGAACATGAATGTTTGGATGGTTGTGAGCGTTATCTTGCAGGGAGGTTTGCATCGCCATACCTGTCGCATCTGCCGCGTGAAGAATACGACGACGGCTATGACCACCTTCACGAGTTAAGTGGTAGCGAGGTTCATCGTCAGAGTCATCTTCTTCACGATCAAATGGGACACCACCGTCAATCAACCACTGTACACACTCTTTTGAATGCTCAGCAATGAACCTTACGGTCTCCTCATCGCAAATACCATCCCCGGCGATTTGCGTGTCTTCAACGTGTGAATCAATGGTGTCTGACTCATCAAATACGGCAGCGATACCGCCTTGAGCATAGTAGGTCGCCCCTTCGCTGCGTGGTCCTTTACTCAGCACCATCACCTTACAGTGGTTAGCAACGCGCAAAGCCAACGACAAACCTGCCGCGCCACTCCCTACCACTAATACATCACACTCATGTTCACGATTTGTGTTCATATAACTTTTATAATCCCAAGCTAAGGTAACAAAGTTACCTTGTGTATTATTTGCACACCATGTGCATTCCATTATCGCGACATCTGTCGCTAAGGGCTAAGTTGGGAGACCTATCGACGTCCGTGTTACGGCGGTGACTGAGCCACTCTTCTTTTTCATGCAGAGCATGAGCATGCTTCCTAAGTTATAATTTGTAACGCGGTGTTCAGATAGCCATTAGCCATGCAAATGAAAAGTAATAGTTTGTCAATGCCATTGCTTTTCCATGCTCGACCCAGCACAATCTGGGACAGAGATCATTCATTATACCCATTTCCCTCCAAGATGCTCGCTTGTCAAACTTAGACTAAAGTCAGGCAGCGGTGGTCATTTGGGTACAGACATCACACTGTGAAAAAACAATGACAAAAAACTTGAGAAACCATGGAACTTTCTCATTCACGTTAGGGTCACAATAGTGCTCAAGTAAGCAGTGGTGTCAATACTACGTTTTGCATAATTAGTACCCATATCTGAGAAGAGTAGGGGCATAACAAATAGGAGTATCCGCTCGAATGAACGAGCAGCTGACCGATCAAGTATTGATTGAGCGAGTTCAGAATGGCGATAAGCAAGCATTCAACCTGTTGGTAACAAAGTACCAGAATAAGGTATGTAATCTTATTTCCAGATACGTTAGTAATCCTGGCGATGTACCAGATGTAGCACAAGAAGCGTTTATTAAAGCTTACCGAGCTATCCCTAGCTTTCGTGGGGAAAGTGCGTTTTATACGTGGCTGTATCGCATTGCAGTGAATACTGCGAAAAATCACATTGTTGCTCAAGGGCGTAGACCTCCAGCGACAGATGTCGATGCTGAAGATGCTGAATTTTACGAAACAGGTAGTGCACTTAAAGAAATATCGAACCCTGAGAACTTAACGTTGTCCAAAGAATTGCAACGGGTGGTGTTCAGTGCAATCGAAGCTTTACCTGAAGATTTAAAAACCGCAATGACATTACGAGAGCTCGATGGCTTGAGTTATGAAGAAATTGCAGAAGTGATGGATTGCCCGGTAGGAACGGTACGATCGCGTATCTTCCGTGCTCGTGAGGCGGTGGAAAAGAAAATCAGACCTCTTTTGCAACGCTAGTACAAGTAATAACTATGGTGAAAATAATGGCTGACAAAGAAAAACTTTCAGCTCTCATGGATGGAGAATTGGTCGATAAGGCTTTAATTCAAGAGTTAGAGCAAGACCAAGAGAGCCGTGATGCTTGGCAGAACTATCACCTGATTGGTGATGTGATGCGAGGCGAAGCGCCAGCAAAACCTGAGTGGAATATTGCTGAAAGCGTGGCGTTAGCGTTAGAAGATGAACCTGCACACCGTGCGTTTGATTCGCACAGTGCAAATGTTATCTCAATTGCGGATACGCCAAAAGAGTCGCAACCAGAACCGCAAAAAGCAAAACGTCAGTTGCCAGGTTGGTTGACGCAGTTTGGTCAAGTTGCTGTTGCTGCATGTGTATCGCTTGTTGTTATTTTAGGTGTACAGCAGTACGGTGGTAGCGATTCAATGTCGCCGCAAACAGATCAATTACCTGTATTGCAGACGGTTCCGTTTGCTGGCAGCGCAGAACCAGTGAGTTTGACTCGTGAGTCTGTAGAACGTTCTGTAGGCGAGGCAAATATGCAAGAGCAGCGCAAGCGTGTTCATGCTATGCTGCGAGACTACGAATTGCAGTTACGAATTAACAGTGATGCATCTCAACAAGATGCAAATCTGAATCCGGATATTGAATGAAAAAATTTCTGATCAGCGCTTGCGCTCTGTTCAGTATGATGTCTTCTCAAGCCTTTGCTGGTGATAAGCCAGCGGAGGCTTTATTGCATCAAATGAGCGAGGCGAGTAAGAATTTAAGTTACGAACTCTCTTATATCCTTATCAAAAAGAACAGCATTGAGCCGTTGCTGTATCGTCATGCCACGCATGGTGACGATCAATATGCTCATCTTGTCTACTTAAGTGGCCCTGTGCGTGAAGTGATTCGTCGCGGAACTGAAGTAAGTTATATCGAAACGGGTTTAGAACCATTCACCATCGAGTCAGGTAAAATGGTCGCTCCGACTATGCCTATGCTCAACACCAATATCGATGAGCTAAACTTGTATTACGACTATGTAAAAGTGGGTAGAGCTCGTGAAGCTGGTGTGGCAACACAAGTGCTGCGTATTGTTCCTAAAGACGGTCTGCGCTATTCATACGTACTATGGATCGATGAGAAGAGTAAATTGCCGTTACGTGCCGACCTTGTGGACCGCGATGGTGAGATGCTTGAACAATATCGCACTATTTCTTACACGGTAAACCCAAAAATCGCAGAGTTAATGAGTGGCCTGCAAGATGTTCAATTACCTGCTGTTCTCACCATGCCAAAAGGCGATATTGGGACCAGTAATTGGCAGGTTGGTTGGATCCCTGAGGGTTTCGAGCCGAACGAGCTCAACCGCTATCGAATGGCCGTTACTAATCAAATGGTGGAGAGCCAGCTGTATTCTGATGGTCTGTTTAGCTTCTCTGTTTACGTAGCAAACAAAGATGAGCATTCGTTAAAAGGGCAGTTGGTTCGCCAAGGCAGAAGAACGCTACACAGTTTTGTGAGCGGTCAACATGAAATCTCTGTTGTAGGAGACATTCCACCGACCACAGCACAGCGTATAGCCCAATCTGTCACATTTAATGTAACAAAGAGTAAATAACAATGATGACCGCGTTGGCTACCGTGACAGACGTGCATCGTCGCGGCAAGCAATACGAAATTGATTTAAGTTGCGAACAGCAGACCAGTTGCAGTAGTTGCTCTTCACAGAAAAGCTGTGGAACGGGCGTTGTTACTAAAGCCATTGGTAACAAGAGTTTATCTTGGCACCTGCGCACGGATAAATCGGTGAAAATAGGTCAAGTCGTCGAGATTGGTTTTCCTGAGTCGAGCCTAATAAAATCAGCAATGGCGGTTTATTTACTGCCATTGTTTGGTTTGATTATCGGTGCGATGTTTGGTCACTTCCTATTAGCGCCGCTGACAGCCGGCGGGGAAGGCATCATCATATTGGCATCGGTATTGTTTGCCGCTGGTGGAATGTGGATCGCAAAACGTGTTTCTCGTCCGTTAGAAGATGAATCTAAGCGCCAAGTTACCCTCGTTCGGGTACTTGGAGAGCCAATCCAGTAAGTGCTGTCCCCCTCCACTAAAGGTTATTTGGGTATGTACTTTAAATTACGTGCGCCCGTTAACGAAATTCGGTAGAATCTGCCAACTTGATTGAAATGCCGTCAGTAGATGGCGTTTCTTACTGTCCCTATTTGTAAAGAGTTAGTCACCCTAAATCTATGAAGCACATTCGTAACTTTTCGATTATCGCCCACATCGACCATGGTAAGTCGACCCTATCAGACCGTCTAATCCAAGTTTGTGGCGGGTTAACCGATCGTGAAATGGCCGCACAGGTTCTGGATTCAATGGATCTTGAACGTGAGCGTGGCATCACCATCAAATCTCAGAGTGTGACGCTAAACTACACCGCTAAAGACGGTGAGACGTATCAGCTGAACTTCATCGATACTCCGGGGCACGTTGACTTTGCATATGAAGTATCACGTTCTCTAGCGGCTTGTGAAGGTGCGCTATTGGTTGTGGATGCGGGTCAAGGTGTTGAGGCTCAAACACTGGCTAACTGTTACACCGCGATCGAAATGGATCTAGAGGTTGTGCCAATCTTAAACAAGATTGACCTACCTGCAGCTGATCCTGAGCGTGTAGCGGAAGAAATTGAAGAAATCGTTGGTATCGATGCAATGGAAGCAACCCGCTGTTCTGCGAAGACAGGCATCGGTGTTGATGACGTTCTAGAGAACATTGTGTCAGCGATTCCAGCACCGGAAGGTGATCCAGATGCGCCACTACAAGCGCTGATCATTGACTCATGGTTTGATAACTACCTTGGCGTTGTTTCTTTAGTGCGTATTAAAAACGGCGAACTGAAGAAGAACGATAAGATCAAAGTGATGAGTACGGGCCAAGTTTGGGGTGTAGATCGTCTTGGTATCTTTACGCCAAAACAAGTGGATACCGATATCCTTCGTACTGGTGAAGTAGGTTGGGTTGTTTGTGGTATCAAAGACATTCTTGGTGCCCCTGTTGGTGATACGCTGACTCTAGCGAAGAATGGTTGTGATAAACCGCTACCTGGCTTTAAGAAAGTTAAACCTCAGGTTTACGCAGGTCTGTTCCCTGTATCTTCTGACGATTACGAAAACTTCCGTGACGCACTAGGCAAACTAAGCCTAAACGACGCATCGCTATTCTACGAGCCAGAAAACTCTGCGGCACTTGGCTTTGGTTTCCGTTGTGGTTTCCTTGGCATGCTGCATATGGAAATCATCCAAGAGCGTCTAGAGCGTGAATACGACTTGGATCTTATCACCACAGCACCAACGGTAGTTTACGAAGTTGAGAAGACGGATGGCGATCTGCTGTATGTTGATAGCCCAGCAAAACTACCAGCGATCAATGACATTGAAGAAATTCGTGAACCGATTGCGCGTTGTAATATCCTTGTGCCTTCAGAGTACCTAGGTAACGTAATCACTCTGTGTGTTGAAAAGCGAGGCAGTCAAGTTGATATGGTTTACCACGGTAACCAAGTCGCTGTGACTTACGATATTCCAATGGCCGAAGTGGTACTGGATTTCTTCGATCGTCTGAAATCAACATCACGCGGTTACGCATCTTTGGATTACAACTTCCAGCGTTTTGAAGCTTCGAACATGGTACGTGTAGACGTTCTTCTTAACGGTGACACTGTTGATGCATTGGCGATGATCACACACAAAGATCAGTCTCAGACTCGCGGTCGTCAGTTGGTAGAGAAGATGAAAGAATTCATCCCTCGCCAAATGTTTGATATCGCAATCCAAGCGGCAATTGGTAACCACATTATCGCTCGTTCAACGGTAAAACAGTTGCGTAAGAACGTTATCGCGAAATGTTACGGTGGTGACGTAAGTCGTAAGAAGAAACTTCTGAAGAAACAGAAAGAAGGTAAGAAACGCATGAAGCAGATCGGTAACGTTGAGCTGCCTCAAGAAGCGTTCCTAGCCATCCTTCACGTAGGTAAAGACTAAAGTTGAACTTTGTCTCACACTTGTCGGTCTTAAGACGTTAGATATTAAAATAAGTGAAAGGGTTTCGGCTCTTTCACTTTCGTATTTTTAGATAAGGGAATTTAATGGCGAATACATTCTCACTGATGTTGGTTATTGCGACTTTGGTAACTGGCGTTGTTTGGCTATTGGAAAAGCTGGTTTTCGCGAAAAAGCGTCAGGAAAAACTGGCTGAGATTCAAGCTCAGACGTCTAATGGTTTGGATGCAGTGACCTTGCAAAAAGTTGAGCGTCAGCCTTGGTGGGTTGAAAATAGCGTCTCTATTTTTCCTGTGATCGCGTTCGTTTTAGTATTACGTTCTTTTATCTACGAACCATTTCAAATCCCATCAGGCTCAATGATGCCTACCTTGCTGGTTGGCGATTTCATTTTAGTTGAGAAGTACGCGTACGGTCTAAAAGACCCAGTATGGCGTACTCAGCTAGTGGAAACTGGTAAGCCTGAGCGTGGTGATATCGTGGTCTTCAAATACCCACCACAACCAAGTGTGGACTACATTAAGCGTGTAGTTGGTTTACCTGGTGATATCGTGCGTTATTCAAGTGATAAGCAGCTTTGCGTGCAAAGCCAAGGCGAATCGGCATGTAAGCCAGTTAAACTGAGCAATGTTGAAGAAAGTCAGTTTAGCTCGAACGGTATTCCAATGATCCAACTGGATGAAAAATTGGGTAACGCTGAGCACAATATTTTGGTTAACCCTCTTGTGCGTAACCGCGTGGAGCAATATTTCCCACGCAGCGGAACGACAGAGTGGGTTGTACCACAAGGTCAGTATTTTGTGATGGGTGATAACCGTGACAACAGTGCTGACAGCCGTTACTGGGGCTTTGTTCCAGAAGCAAACTTAGTCGGTAAAGCTGTCGCGATCTGGATCAGCTTCGAGTTTGATCGTGGCGCAGATAGTGTTCTACCTTCATGGATTCCAACTGGTGTGCGTTTTAACCGCATCGGTGGCATTCACTAACCATTCAAATATCGAGAGAGTATGAATTCTCCAATTGATAAACTAGAGAGAAAGCTCGGCTACCAGTTTCAAGATGCCGGGCTTATCAATTTGGCGCTGACGCACCGCAGCGCCAACAGTAAGCACAATGAACGTCTTGAGTTTCTGGGCGATTCAATTTTAAGTTTTGTCATCGCTGATGATCTGTACCATCGTTTCCCAAAAGTGAACGAAGGTGACATGAGCCGCATGCGTGCTACTTTGGTTCGCGGACATACATTGGCGGAACTGGGTCGTGAATTCGATCTAGGAGATTATTTAAAATTAGGTCCAGGTGAATTGAAGAGTGGCGGTTTTCGCCGAGACTCTATTTTAGCCGATGCGGTTGAAGCCATTATTGGCGCAATTTACCTAGACAGTGATCTTGAAGTTGTGCGAGGCATTGTACTGAGTTGGTATCAGTCACGCCTTGAAGCCATTAAACCTGGCGTCTCACAAAAAGATCCGAAAACTCGCCTACAAGAGTTCCTACAAGGCAGAAGAAAACCGCTGCCTGTGTACACAGTGACTAATATTAAAGGTGAAGCGCACAACCAAGAGTTTACGGTTGAGTGTGAAGTAGCAGGTGTGGATAAGCCTGTAATCGGTAAAGGCACCAGCCGCCGCAAGGCAGAACAAGCGGCTGCTGAAACAGCACTTGAGCAATTAACAAATGGCTGATAACGAATTCGATATCGATGCGTTTTTCGCATCACAAGGTGAGCCAAGCTCGCCAGAAAACCAACACTGTGGCTTTATTGCTATTGTTGGTCGTCCAAACGTAGGTAAGTCGACACTTTTGAACAAGATTTTGGGTCAGAAGATTTCGATCACCTCTCGTAAGCCGCAAACGACACGCCACCGTATTATGGGTGTGGATACGGACGGCGATTACCAAGCGATTTACGTCGACACGCCTGGACTTCACATTGAAGAAAAGCGTGCGATCAACCGTTTGATGAACCGTGCAGCTAACTCGTCATTGAGTGATGTAAACCTTGTGTTCTTCTTAGTCGATGGTACGCATTGGACTAAAGACGATGAGATGGTGCTGACCAAACTTCAAAAATCGAACTTCCCAGTTGTGCTTTGTGTAAACAAGGTCGACAACGTACAAGATCGTAACGACGTGATGCTACACATGGCGGAGATGTCGAAGAAGATGGACTTCGTGGATGTTGTGCCAATCTCTGCCAAGCAAGGTAAGAACATTGACGTACTGCGTAAGCACGTGCGTAATCACTTACCTAAAGCAACGCATCACTTCCCAGAAGAATACGTGACTGACCGTTCTCAGCGTTTTATGGCGTCTGAGATTGTGCGTGAAAAGCTGATGCGCTTTACTGGTGAAGAGCTGCCATACTCAGTAACGGTTGAGATTGAACGTTTTGATTACAACCCAGAAACCGACGGTTTCCACATCAATGCATTGATTCTTGTTGAGCGTAATGGCCAGAAGAAAATGGTGATTGGCAAAGGCGGCGAGAAGATTAAAACCATTGGTCGCGAAGCGCGTTTAGATATGGAAGAATTGTTCGGTCGTAAGGTTTACCTAGAAACTTGGGTAAAAGTGAAATCTGGCTGGGCAGACGACGAACGAGCGTTGCGATCGTTGGGTTATATAGACGATTTATAATCTTGGCTGCGAAGGTGCTTCGCTCCAACATCGATGAAAAATCAGTATCGATTAAAATAAGGAGCCGCTCGGCTCCTTATTTTTTATTTCACACTTTTTAGGCACAATGACTTAGATGAGTAATCTGTCTTCCGAAGGTTTACAGCGCTGTTTTGTATTGCACCGACGCCCTTACAGTGAATCGAGCTTAATCCTTGATGTATTTAGTGAGGAATATGGCCGAATGACTTTAATGGCCAAAGGCGCGCGCAGTAAGCGTTCGAACTTAAAAGGCGCATTGCAACCTTTTACCCCGCTATTACTTAAATGGTCGGGGAAAGGCTCAATGAAAACTTTGCGTCAAGCCGAGCCGATAAGTCTAGGTTTGCCGTTAACGGGCATTAATCTCTACTCAGCCATGTACGTCAATGAACTGATTGGCCGTATTTTGATGGCTGAAGTGCCGATGCCAGCACTATTTCATGATTATTTGCATGCGTTAACCGAGTTGGCGCACAACGAGAACCCTGAGCCTGCACTGCGTCGTTTTGAGTTAGCCTTGCTGTCTGCGATGGGGTATGGCGTGGATTTTTTGCATTGTGCAGGTACCGGCGAGCCCGTCGATCCAGAAATGACCTATCGTTACCGGGAACAGAAAGGGTTTATTGCTTCGGTTAGGCGCGATAACCTCACGTTTTTAGGGAATGAACTGATTGCTATCAGTGAGCGGCGGTTCGTCACTAAAGAGCAGCTAAAAGCGGCAAAACGCTTTACACGTATAGCCTTAAAGCCGTATCTTGGCGGCAAACCTTTAAAAAGTCGTGAATTTTTCATTCAGACCCCCAGAGCACGGAGTAACGGAAAATGAGCTCAATTTATTTAGGCGTCAATATCGACCATATTGCCACTCTACGTAATGCACGTGGTACAAAATACCCAGATCCTGTTCACGCTGCTGAAATTGCTGAGCGTGCAGGCGCGGACGGTATCACTATCCACTTACGTGAAGACCGTCGCCATATTTTGGATCGTGATGTACGTATTCTGCGTGAAACCATTCAAACGCGTATGAATCTAGAGATGGCAGTGACTGACGAAATGATTGAGATTGCGCTGCAAACTAAACCAGAGTTTGTGTGTTTAGTGCCTGAAAAACGTGAAGAACTGACGACGGAGGGTGGCTTAGATGTAGTAGGGCAGCTTGACAAAATTAAAGCTGCGACGAAAAAGCTGACAGATGCCGGCATTAAAGTTTCGCTCTTTATTGATGCTGACCGTCAACAGATTGAAGCTGCGAAAAAGTGTGGTGCTCCGTTTATTGAGCTACATACTGGCCATTATGCAGATGCGACGACAGAAGACGAACAACAAGCTGAACTGAAGAAGATTGCCGCTGGTGCGAGTTATGCACATGATCTAGGTATTATTGTTAATGCCGGGCATGGCCTGACTTATCACAATGTCGCACCAATTGCTGCATTACCAGAAATTTACGAACTCAACATTGGTCACTCAATCATTGGTCGCGCAGTATTTGATGGTTTAAATAAAGCGGTTGCTGACATGAAAGCACTGATGATTGAGGCTCGCCAGTCATAGGGCTATCTAGATGGCGATTATAGGGTTAGGGACCGACATTGCAGAAATTGAGCGTATTGAAAAAGCGTTAGCTCGTAGTGGTGAACCTTTTGCTCAGCGGATTCTTTCAGAAGAAGAAATGACCAAATTCTCACAGCTTAAGCTGCAAGGTCGTTATCTTGCTAAGCGCTTTGCTGTTAAAGAAGCTGCCTCAAAAGCATTGGGGACAGGGATCGCAAAAGGGGTCACGTTTCACGACTTTTCCATCTCGAACGATGAGCTTGGAAAACCAGTACTCGCATTGACGGGCACAGCCAAGCAAATAGCGGATGCGATGGGTGTTAACCACATTCACCTGTCCATTTCCGATGAGCGTCATTACGCTGTGGCGACGGTCATTTTTGAATCCTAGCTTGTAAGTCTTAAACAAAATACTAAAAAGCCAGAGCAGATGCTCTGGCTTTCTTGTCTCTCGAGCAGATTACTGTTCAAGGTATAATTTTGCAGTCGTTGTGACTTTAATCATTTCATCTTGCAGCTCGAACATTTCAGGCTCAACTTCCTCAAGACTGATCCCTGAGCGCAGTGCTTGCTCAAGCGTCGCACAGAGTGACTTCAGTCTTGGAACGCCACAATATGAACTACTGCCGTGCAGCTTATGGATGACATGAATTAGGTCATCACGAGAGATATCTTCTTGCTCTAGAGCTTGGTCAACAACCGCTTCTACTTCAGGGATGAACTCAATCAACATGCGCAGCATATCTTTGGCGAGATCCTCTTTATTCGCGCTCTGTTTCAAGGCCGCTTGCCAATCAATAATCACATCCTGTTGAGGTGAAGAAACGGATTGTGGTGCGCTTCCTTCAGGTTCATCAACGTATGAAGGGGCGACTTTGCCAATGCTCTCTGTACAAGCATTGGGGTTCCAGTGAACCAAAACCTGTTGTAGCACATGCTCTTCAATAGGTTTGGTCAAGTAGTCATCCATTCCTGCCGAGAGCAAGCGGTCTCGTTCCCCTGCCATGGCATGCGCCGTTACCGCAATCACTGGCGTGTCTTTATTTAGCTCCAACTCTTTAATGTGCTTACAAGCGGTCACCCCATCCATTTGTGGCATTTGGATATCCATGAAGATTAAATCGTACTTTTTCTCTGTCGCCAGGTTCACCGCTTGCTGGCCATTGCTACAGGCGGTGACGGTTTCTACTCGTTCGCGGAGCAGTGCAGAGATCAGCTTCAAGTTTGCAGGGTTGTCATCCACTGCTAGTACAGTGAGAGGTAAACGGTCCCCTTCGCTTGGCGTAATTGGAGCGCTTAATACCGGTGGCGATTCTACATGTTCGCTAATCAGGCTTTGTAGCAACTTACGGCGAGACAATGGCTTCGTCAGGCACTGGACGTGATGCTCTGTCATTATTTGGTCCGCAAGCGCCAATTCGGTACTCGGTGTCCCTAGGAGAACACTCGGAGCCATACGTTTCGCTTGTTCTATCCAAGGTGTAATAACTTCCGCATCGTGAGTCTGGTTGGCCGCTAAATTCAACAATACATAATCATATTGTTCTTCGTTGTTTGGTAGCGAAGAGCGGTAGGTTACTAAAATACCCTCCTGACTTAGAATCTGTTGGGTTACGGATGCGGCTTGCATGTTTGGTTCAATCAGCAGTAACTGCTTCCCAGTCAGAAGTTCCACTTCAATCAGTTCGCTCATTGGCATCTCGGTTGAGTGCAAGCGCACCGTAAACCAGAAGGTTGAACCTTGGTGTAGACGGCTGGTTAAACTGATTTCGCCGCCCATCTGGCTCACCAGTTTCTGAGTGATGACCAGACCAAGGCCAGTACCGCCGTAACGACGTGAAATACTTGCATCTGCTTGGCTAAAGGCTTGGAACAACTGCGCTTGCTGACGCTCAGAGATACCAATGCCGGTATCACGCACCATGAATTGCAGTTCGACGGAGTCTCCTGATTGAGAGCGCATTTCTACGCTAACATCAATGTTGCCTCGCTCGGTAAACTTGATTGAGTTACCTACTAAGTTCGTCAAAATTTGCTGGATACGTAGTGGATCCCCAACTAAACCTGGTGGAATTTTAGGGTCCACTTTTAGGGTGATTTCTAACCCTTTCTCATGTGCACTTGTGGCTTGTAGGTTAATTACCTCTTCTAAACTTTCTCGGAAATCAAAAGGAATGTTTTCCAGCGCCAGCTTACCCGCTTCAAGTTTCGAGAAGTCGAGAATGTCATTGATGATATTCAGCAAGTTGTTCGCCGATTTCTCAATCGTCTGTAGGTAATCCGTTTGGCTGTTAGAAAGCTGCGTTTTAAGCATTTGACGAGTAAAGCCAATCACCCCATTGAGCGGAGTACGCAGCTCGTGCGACATGTTCGCCAAGAACTCTGACTTAACCCTGGCCGCTTCTTGCGCGCGTTTCTTCGCGATATCCAGCTCAACGTTCTGAATTTCTAGCTGCTCAAGCGTTTCACGTAAGTCGGACGTGGCTTGGTCTATACTGTGCTGCATCTCTACGTGATATTCTGATAACGATACCGCCATGGCGTTGATGCCATTTTTTAGCTGGTCTAACTCACCGTGCATTTTGCCTTCGATACGCACATCCAGATGACCACGGCGAATGCGGTCAACGACATTCTTCATGTGGGTGATAGGTTGGGTCACATCGTGCATTAGACGTGAAGCAAACACACTTGCTAAGCCAAGACCGAGAACCAGAACTAAAAACGCAGAGAAGACTTCTTGATACTGTTGCAGCCTCAAGGAGGAGAGATCTAACTCGACGGCGATGTAACCAATCGCTTTTGTGCCTTGGCTTTCGTTCGACAACTCCGCTAAGTAGTGACCTTCTGACAAAATGGGGACACGCAATATCAGTGAGTTTTCGTAGATTTCCGAATTACCCAGTTGCGGGATCGGTTTATCTTTGGGAAACATCAAGGCTTCAAAATTAGGATGAAAGTTAGAGGTTACAAAGAGCTCATGATGTTCATCAAATACCGCGATACTACGAACCAGTTTGGAGTTTTTGCGGTGCGCGTAGCTTATCAAGCGACGTACCGCCTCTCGGCTTTCTGATAGTAGATGAGTTTCACTGGCAATCGCCAGCGGCTCAATAATGCTGTTACCAGTGGTGATAACTTGTTTCTCAAGGTCTTGGTAGCGGTTAAATGAGAAAAAGCCGCTCAGTAATAAACCAATAATGAGAGTGGGAGCGAGAGTTAGTGTAATTACACGTGCTCGTAAGCCATATCTGGTCATGTTATCTAATTACATCGGAGTCTGGATATGGGAAAATAACGCATTATTTCTCAAGCGCACGATAAAGCCTTGAGCAAAGAAGTGACGTCACCGAATAAACGGTAAGCATAATCAAGTCACTCGAATCACACAACGGCTGCAATCAAGAATAGTGAAGCCGAAGAGCAATTACACATAAATCAGGCACAGAGCATGGCACGCATCTTTCAACCGAAAAAGAAAACCCAACTCAATACTCGGCACCAAGCAGTGCAAGTAGAGCGTTTAGATCACCACGGCGCAGGCATTGCTTACCTCAAAAAGAAGCCATTGTTTATCGATGGAGCACTGCCGGGTGAGGAGGTGGTCACTCAATTGGTGGAAGAAAAGAGCAAATACGCTCGCGGTAAGTTGATTAAAATCCTTAAGCCGAGTGAAGCTCGTGTGGAGCCATTTTGCCCACATTATCATGAGTGCGGTGGTTGTGATTTGCAGCACTTAGATTATGACCAACAATTGACGTACAAACAGCAAACGTTGCGTCAGCTAATGCGAAAATTTTCAGGCAGTGACATTGAACTAGATGCCCCGTTATTGGGAGATTCGCAGGCCTACCGTCGCCGTGCGAGAGTGAGCTTGTTTGTTGATAAAAAAAACCGTCAGCTACATTTTGGTTTCCGTAAAAAGCAGAGTAAGCAAATTGCGCAAGTAACCGATTGCCCAGTGCTGGCACCGGAACTGAATGTTTTGCTGCCAGAGATTTACTCAGCCCTAAAAGCGTTCAAAAAGCCTGAACAATTGGGTCATGTAGAGCTGGTACTTGGTGATAATGGGCCGTGTATTACGCTGCGCCACTTGAGCGCTCTGACAACGAGTGAAACTCAATCTCTAACGGAGTTGGCAAAACGTCATGGCGCATCGTTGTACTTAATGCCATCGACAGAACAATTAGACCTTATCGAAGGCGATATGCCTTTTTATCAAGAAGTTGGAGTGAAAATCCCTTTTGCACCAAATAACTTTATTCAAGTAAACCAAGGTGTAAACCAACAAATGGTCAAACAAGCGGTTGAGTGGTTAGACCCACAAAAGAGTGACCGAGTGTTAGATTTGTTCTGTGGTTTAGGCAACTTTAGTTTACCAGTTGCGAAATTAGCTAAGTACGTGGTTGGAGTAGAGGGTGTTGCAGAGATGGTAGAAAAAGCCACAAACAATGCATCTTTGAACCAAATCAATAACGCGCAATTTTATCACGCTAACCTTGAGCAAGATTTTGAAGGCCAAGCCTGGGCCGCAGAGCGGTTTGATAAAGTATTATTAGACCCGGCACGCGCGGGAGCGAGTGGGATCATCGATCAAGTTTCTGAGCTTGGCGCACAGCGTGTAGTTTATGTTTCTTGTAATCCTGCTACCCTTGCTAGGGATAGTCAAAGCTTGATAGAGCAAGGCTATAAATTAACTAAATTAGGTATGCTGGATATGTTCCCTCATACCAGTCATCTAGAATCGATGGCATTGTTTGAAAAGTCCTAACTTTAGGACTTTGACCCCTTATTTGTGGTGGGTGGTCATAAAGCCAGCGTGTACGCGCGGTAAAAAGAACTAACCTGGACGGTGTTAGTCAAACCACACGAATATAATAATTAGGATGATGAGATGGTTGCGGTAAGAAGCGCGCATTTAAACCAAGATGAACAGTTTGAACTCGAAAACTGGGTGGCTAGCCTAGGACAAGAGAAAAACACAGCCTCACGCTTAATCGAAGTATATCGAGATTGCCAGACGGTATTAGCTGATAACGAGCAAGCGGAGCTGTTGTTGTGGCGTGGACGAGAAATGATCGAAATTTTGATCACCTTGTCTATGGATCAAGCCACTTTAGTGGCTGCTCAACTGTTTCCTTTGGTTTCAAGTGGTGCTTTTAACAGAGAAATTCTGGAAGAGAAATACAGCAAAGAAATCATAAAATTAATCGACGGCGTTGAAGAAATGGCTGCTATTGGCCAACTCAACGTCAACATGGAAGGCAGTGCAGCGTCATCTCAGGTAGATAACGTACGCCGCATGCTGCTTGCCATGGTGGATGACTTCCGCTGCGTGGTTATCAAGCTTGCGGAGCGAATTTGTAACCTTATTGAAGTTAAAAAAGCGCCTGATGAAGTTCGACGTGCGGCGGCAAAAGAGTGTGCCAACATCTATGCGCCGCTAGCAAACCGATTAGGCATCGGTCAGCTGAAATGGGAAATTGAAGATTACGCTTTCCGCTACCAACAGCCGGAAACTTACAAACAAATTGCCAAGCAGCTTTCTGAGCGACGCATCGTTCGTGAACAGTACATCAAAGACTTTGTTGAAGACCTCACGCACGAAATGGAAGTGTCGGGCATCAATGCCGAAGTGAGTGGTCGACCTAAGCACATCTACAGCATTTGGCGAAAAATGCAGAAGAAGAGTTTGGCATTCGATGAGCTATTTGATGTTCGAGCAGTACGTATCATCGCAGACAAACTGCAAGACTGTTACGCGGCTTTGGGTGTAGTTCACACCAAATACAAGCACCTACCGAGCGAGTTTGATGACTACGTTGCTAACCCTAAACCAAACGGTTATCAATCGATCCATACCGTAATTCTAGGGCCAGAAGGCAAAACCATCGAGATCCAGATTCGTACCAAGCAAATGCATGAAGAGTCGGAGCTGGGTGTTGCCGCGCACTGGAAATATAAAGAAGGGGCAAGCAGCCGAAGCGGTTATGATGAGAAGATCACGTGGCTGCGTAAGCTACTGGATTGGCAAGAAGAAATGTCTGACTCTGGCGAAATGCTCGATGAGCTGCGTAGCCAAGTCTTTGATGACCGTGTTTATGCCTTTACACCACGTGGTGATGTTGTCGATTTGCCAATGGGGGCAACGCCGCTAGATTTTGCCTATCACATTCACTCCGAAGTGGGACACCGTTGTATCGGTGCCAAAGTCGGAGGTCGTATTGTGCCATTCACGCATAAATTACATATGGGTGACCAAGTCGAGATTATCACTCAGAAAGAACCTAACCCATCACGTGACTGGTTAAACCCATCATTAGGCTTCGTTCATTCTGGTCGTGCGCGTGCCAAAATTAACGCCTGGTTCCGAAAACAAAGCCGTGAGAAGAACCTTGAAGCAGGTCGTGAAATCCTTGAGCATGAGTTAGCCAAAATTGGCGCAACGTTAAAAGATGCAGAGCATTACGCCCTCAAGCGGTTTAACGTCAAAACACCAGATGAATTGTATGTTGGTGTAGGTAGCGGTGATTTGCGTATCAACCAAATAATTAACCATATCAACGCGTTAGTTAACAAGCCAACGGCAGAGGAAGAAGATCAACAAGCACTGGAAAAACTGCAAGAAGCTGAGCATAAATCACCCGCGCAAAGCCGACCGAAAAAAGACGCAGTTGTAGTAGAAGGCGTCGATAACCTAATGACACATCTAGCACGTTGCTGTCAGCCAATTCCAGGTGACGATATCTCTGGTTACATAACGCAAGGTCGTGGGATTTCAGTACACCGTAGTGACTGTGAACAGCTAGAAGAACTGCGCCATCATGCGCCAGAGCGCATCATCGATACAGTCTGGGGCAGCGGCTTTGTGGGGTCATACATCCTCACCGTGCGTGTTGAAGCGATGGAGCGAGGTGGTCTACTCAAAGACATTACGACACTGTTCGCCAACGAAAAGATCAAAGTGACCAGTATGAAGAACCGAGTCGACTACAGACGTCAACTTGCCATCATGGACTTTGACCTAGAAGTCACCAATATTGAGGTGCTTTCGCGGGTTTCGAAACGTGTGGAACAGATCAAGGATGTCATGACGGTGAAACGCCTCGGCTAAAACTCTCGTCATAGTTATCGTTGTAGCGTTGTTGACTGCACGCACTCGCTCCATCACATGGTGAACCATGCTCAGGAGTCTCGTTTGTTTGTCGCCTAGCTACAACTTCAACTATTTACAGAGTTACACTTGCGTCATATTTGGCTTTTTATCTGCGTTAGCTGCACTTATTCCGACGTGCCGGCTCAGGGGCATCACATAGTAGGCTATGCTCAGGAGTCGCGAAAACTTGTTGCCTTGTCAAAGTAACAATTACTTAGTGAAAGCTGCTGAGAAAATATAATGTAGAAGGTGAGTGGTTTTGGCTGCTCACCTTTTTCTTTAATAGAAAGGTTTAAAGGAACAAAAAATGAGTCATCCAATTGAACAGTTAGAACAAATCATGGCGAAGCTGCGTGACCCCGAAAACGGTTGCCCTTGGGACTTAAAACAAACCTTTGACACCATCGTTCCGCATACAATAGAAGAAACCTACGAGGTGGTGGACGCGATTCAAAATCGAGATTGGCCCAATCTAAAAGAAGAGCTAGGGGATTTGTTGTTTCAGGTGATTTTTTACAGTCAGCTAGCGAAAGAGCAAGAGCTGTTCGACTTTTCGGATGTCGTCGAAACCGTGAACGAAAAACTGACTCGTCGCCACCCGCATGTTTTTTCAGATGTTGAGTTTGAATCTGACGAGGAAATTAACGCGAACTGGGAAGCGGAAAAAGCAAAAGAAAAAGCCCTAGTAGGCAAAGCGGAAGAAAGTATCCTAGACTCAATACCAAACTCTTTACCGGCACTTTCTCGTGCTACAAAAATTCAGAAAAAATGTGCAAAATTTGGGTTTGATTGGGATTCACTTGGCCCGGTTGTCGATAAAGTACGAGAAGAAATTGACGAAGTCATGGAAGAGGCACTGCAAGTTCAGCCCGATGAAGAGAAAGTTGAGTTGGAACTCGGTGATTTGCTATTTGCGACTGTCAATTTGGCTCGCCACCTTGATAAAAACCCAGAAGTCGCGCTAGGAAAAGCAAACGTAAAGTTTGCGCGACGTTTTAAACAAGTTGAAGGCAAGGTTCAGCAGTCAGGCAAAGTACTTACAGATTGTTCTTTATCAGAACTTGACCATTTTTGGGATGAAGTAAAACAAGAAGAATCGAGGCAGAGGTAAACTGGCAGAATACATAATATAAGGTCAGCTTGTTTGGTTACACGAAAACGGACTTTGGTTTGTCTTTGCTCACTTTGATTTGAAGCAAAAAATAAAAAATTACGGTGTGATAGATTTCACGTTGTGGCGGTAAGGAGCTTCTGGTATATTTATCTCCCGTCCAGAAGCACTCCATTTCCCTCATTCAACCAATTTCAGGTTAAACATGACGACAAATTACATTTTTGTTACTGGCGGGGTTGTATCCTCTCTAGGTAAAGGTATTGCAGCAGCATCTCTTGCGGCTATTCTAGAAGCTCGTGGTCTTAAAGTGACTATGATGAAGCTTGACCCTTACATCAACGTTGACCCGGGCACAATGAGCCCTACTCAGCACGGTGAAGTGTTCGTTACAGAAGATGGCGCAGAGACTGACCTTGACCTTGGTCACTACGAGCGTTTCATCCGTACCAAGATGACCAAGCGTAACAACTTCACTGCAGGTCGTGTTTATGCCGACGTACTTCGTAAAGAACGTCGTGGTGACTACCTAGGCGCAACTATTCAAGTTATCCCTCATATCACTAACGCAATCAAAGATCGCGTTATTGCAGGTTCTGAAGGCCATGATGTGGCTATTGTTGAAGTTGGCGGTACTGTTGGTGATATCGAATCACTACCATTTATGGAAGCGATTCGTCAGCTAGCTGTTGAGCTAGGCCGTGAGCGCGCAATGTTCATGCACCTAACACTTGTTCCTTACCTAGCGGCAGCGGGCGAAGTGAAAACTAAGCCGACGCAACACTCTGTAAAAGAACTTCTATCTATCGGTATTCAGCCAGACATCCTAGTTTGCCGTAGCGATCGCGTTATTCCTGCGAATGAGCGTAAAAAAATCGCACTGTTCTGTAATGTTCCAGAAAAAGCAGTAATTTCAATGAAGGATGTAGACTCTATCTACAAGATCCCTCAGTTGATTAAATCTCAAGGGCTAGATGACCTTGTGTGTGCTCGCTTTGGTATTACTGCTCCTGAAGCAGACCTTTCTGAATGGGAACAGGTTATCTACGAAGAAGCAAATCCTACTGGTGAAGTAACCATCGGTATGGTTGGTAAATACATTGAATTACCAGATGCATACAAATCTGTGAACGAAGCGCTTAAACACGCTGGCTTGAAAAACCGTCTAAGCGTCACAATTAAGTATGTAGACTCACAAGATATCGAAACAAAAGGCGTTGAACTTCTAGAAGGTTTGGACGCAATCCTAGTACCAGGTGGCTTCGGCGATCGTGGTATTGAAGGCAAGATCCGTGCGGCTCAATATGCACGTGAAAATAACGTGCCTTACCTAGGTATTTGTTTGGGTATGCAAGTTGCACTAATCGAATACGCGCGTAACGTTGCGGGTATGGAAGGTGCACATTCAACAGAATTTAACAAAGAGACTAAGTACCCTGTGGTAGGTTTGATCACAGAGTGGGTAGACGAATCAGGTAGCGTAGAAGAGCGTACTGAAAAGTCTGACCTAGGCGGTACGATGCGTCTTGGTTCACAGCTGTGTCACCTAGAGAAAGGGACTAAAGCTCGTGAACTGTACGGTAGCGCGACGATCCATGAACGTCACCGTCACCGTTACGAAGTGAATAACGTGCTTCGTCCGCAAATCGAAAAAGCAGGCCTAAAAGTATCAGGTCTATCTGCGGACAAGAAGTTAGTGGAAATGATTGAGAACCCAGCTCACCCATGGTTTGTAGCGGCTCAGTTCCACCCAGAATTCACCTCGACTCCTCGCGATGGACATCCATTGTTTGCAGGTTTTGTTAAGGCTGCGGGCCAAAACGCACGCGGCGAATTCGAGAAGTAAAAGGATACGGGCGGCGGCGAAGGTTGTGCTGCTGCCCTTTAAGATTGACATTTATATTTGAAACGAGAGGAAACATTAATGTCTAAGATCGTTAAAGTTCTAGGTCGTGAAATCATCGACTCACGTGGTAACCCAACTGTAGAAGCTGAAGTACACCTAGAAGGCGGTTTCGTAGGTATGGCGGCAGCTCCATCTGGCGCATCTACTGGTTCTCGCGAAGCTCTTGAGCTACGTGACGGTGACAAAGCACGTTTCCTAGGTAAAGGTGTTCTTAAAGCAGTTGAAGCTGTAAACGGCCCAATCGCTGAAGCTCTAGTTGGCAAAGACGCTAAAGACCAAGCTGCAATCGACGCAGTAATGATCGAACTAGACGGCACTGAAAACAAATCTAAATTCGGTGCTAACGCTATCCTAGCTGTTTCTCTAGCAAACGCTAAAGCTGCTGCTGCTGCGAAAGGCATGCCTCTATACGAGCACATCGCTGAGCTAAACGGCACTGCAGGTCAGTTCTCTATGCCTCTACCAATGATGAACATCATCAACGGTGGTGAGCACGCAGACAACAACGTTGACATCCAAGAGTTCATGATCCAACCAGTTGGCGCTAAGACTCTTAAAGAAGGTCTACGTATCGGTGCAGAAGTATTCCACAACCTAGCTAAAGTTCTTAAGTCTAAAGGCTACAGCACTGCAGTTGGTGATGAAGGTGGTTTCGCTCCTAACCTTAAATCTAACGCTGAAGCTCTAGAAGTTATCGCAGAAGCTGTTGCAGCTGCTGGTTACGAACTAGGTAAAGACGTAACTCTAGCTATGGACTGTGCTGCATCTGAGTTCTTCGACAAAGAAGCTGGCATCTACAACATGAAAGGCGAAGGTAAAACTTTCACTTCTGAAGAGTTCAACCACTACCTAGCTGAGCTAGCTAACCAATTCCCAATCGTTTCTATCGAAGACGGTCTAGACGAGTCTGACTGGGATGGCTTCAAGCACCAAACTGAACTACTAGGTGACAAGCTTCAACTAGTAGGTGACGATCTATTCGTTACTAACACTAAGATCCTTGCTGAAGGTATCGAGAAAGGCGTAGCTAACTCTATCCTTATCAAGTTCAACCAAATCGGTTCTCTAACTGAGACTCTAGCTGCAATCAAGATGGCTAAAGACGCAGGTTACACAGCAGTAATCTCTCACCGTTCTGGCGAAACTGAAGATGCAACTATCGCTGACCTAGCGGTAGGTACAGCAGCAGGTCAAATCAAAACTGGTTCTATGAGCCGTTCTGACCGTGTTGCTAAGTACAACCAGCTAATCCGTATCGAGGAAGCTCTAGGTGAGCGCGCTCCTTTCAACGGTCTTAAAGAAGTTAAAGGTCAAGCTTAATTCTTCACTGAATTAGCAGCTTAACTTAAAGCTTTTAAAACACCCTGCCTTGGCGGGGTGTTTTTTTATATAACGGAAGCTCTAGGTGAGCGCGCTCCTCCATGTTTCAAGGAAGCGGTCTTAAAGAAGTTAAAGGTCAAGCTTAATTCTTATTGAGTAAAGTTTCGCTAAATAGCTTTTTGAAACCATCGCTACGGCGGTTTTTTTGTATTTATAAGTTTGTATTTTTGGCTCTTACTTTGGTCATGGGTAAGGAGCGCTTCCTATGAGCTTGTTTCATTTTGCTGCTTATTTCTTGTAAGGAGCGTGTGAGTCTCCCTTTCTCCCCTAGAGGCAACCTCGCATTTATGCTATATATGTCACCTTATCTAATTCCTTCCGGTACAGAATGTTAGCAGCGATATGCGAATCTTTGTTATAGCCCTTACGCTACTGTTTGGCTTGCTTCAATACACTCTATGGTTTGGTAAAAACGGAGTGTCTGACTACTACACAGTAAAAGATGAAATTGAAGTTCAGCAACAAGTGAACAGCAAGCTACAAGCTCGCAACAATGAAATGTTCGCTGAGATTGATGACTTAAGGCAAGGTCTTGATGCGATTGAAGAACGTGCGCGTCATGAGCTCGGTTTAGTTAAAGATGGCGAGACTTTTTACCGCATTATAGGTGAGGAAAACCATTAAAATGTTGGATATGAACTCATCGCATATCGCAATTGTGCCTGCTGCTGGTGTAGGGAGCAGAATGAAGGCAGATCGCCCTAAGCAATATTTATTGATCGAAGGTAAAGCGGTACTGGAACATACCGTAGAGAAACTGCTTTCTCACCCAAATATTTCTAAGGTTGTCGTTGCCATTACTGACGGCGACCCATATTACCCAGAATTGTCCATTGCTAAGCACCCAGATGTGATTCGTGTAGCTGGTGGTAAAGAAAGAGCAGACTCTGTGTTATCAGGGCTAAACTATGTCAATGAGCATCTGGAAAGCGAGTGGGTATTAGTCCACGACGCTGCGAGGCCATGTGTATTAACATCCGACATTGACCGTTTGATTGATGTTTGCTGCGCCCACTCAACGGGTGGCATTCTCGCATCTCCTGTGAGAGATACAATGAAGCGAGCAAACGCAGTACAAGATATCGATCATACGGTAGATAGAGAAGCATTGTGGCATGCACTTACTCCACAAATGTTTAAAACTCAGCAGCTTACTCAAGCACTGGCTGACGCATTAGAACAGGGTGTAACCATTACCGATGAAGCCTCGGCTTTGGAATGGTTAGGCGAGAAGCCAGCCTTAGTTCAAGGGAATGCGAACAATATAAAAATCACTCAGCCAGAAGATCTTGCGTTAGCCGAGTTTTATCTAAGCCGTGAGCGCGGCGAATAAAGAAAGGATAGAAAATGATTCGAATTGGTCATGGTTTCGATGTACATAAATTCGGTGGTGAAGGCCCAGTCATTATTGGTGGTGTAGCAATCCCTTATGAGCAAGGTTTGATTGCACACTCAGATGGCGATGTAGCGTTGCATGCGTTAACGGATGCTCTGCTGGGCGCGATTGCTGCCGGCGATATTGGTCGTCATTTCCCAGATACGGATGATAAATGGAAAGGCGCAAACAGTCGTGAATTACTGAAAGACGTTTACCGTCGAGTTAAAGAGCAAGGCTACCGTCTTGGCAATGCTGATGTAACCATCATGGCACAAGCGCCTAAAATGGCACCACACATTGACGCAATGTGTGCGGCGATAGCCGAAGACCTAGAAACCGACATTAGTAACATTAACGTAAAAGCGACGACGACAGAACGTCTCGGTTTTACTGGACGCAAAGAAGGCATTGCAACGGAAGCCGTTGTACTTCTGTTTAAGCAATAACTAGCAATTTGCTCCCCTAAGCTGTGATATCAGCGGAAACACATCATGTCAGACATTTTATCTTCATTGGCTTACCTAACGGGTAAGCCAGTTGCATCGGCAAAAATTAAAGCGCAGCCAGAGCATTTTCAGGTTCGCGAAGATTTAGGTTTTGCCTTTACGGGCGAAGGCGAGCACCTAATGGTTCGTATCCGTAAAACGGGCGAGAACACCAGCTTCGTTGCTAACGAGTTAGCGAAAGCCTGTGGTGTTAAGTCGAAAGACGTTAGCTGGGCGGGTCTTAAAGACCGTCATGCGGTGACGGAACAGTGGTTAAGTGTCCATTTACCGAAAGGTGAAACGCCAGATTTTTCAGCGTTTTTGGCTCAATACCCAAGTATCGAAATCCTTGCAACAGATCGTCACAATAAAAAACTGCGTCCTGGTGACCTAGTAGGGAACGAGTTCGTGGTTACTTTGTCTGAAGTGACAGATATAGCGGATGTAGAGCAACGTCTTGAAAAAGTGAAACAAGTTGGCGTGCCAAACTACTTTGGTAGTCAGCGTTTTGGTAACGATGGCAACAACCTTGAAGAAGCACGTCGATGGGGACGCGAAAACGTTCGTACCCGCAATCAAAACAAGCGCAGTATGTATTTATCAGCGGCTCGTTCGTGGATTTTCAACCGTATCGTTTCAGCTCGTCTAGAGAATGGTGTGTTTGATAAGTTCATTGATGGTGACATTGCGCAGACGAATTCTGGCACTCAGTTGATTGATGCAAACAACATTGCTGCTCTGCAAGTGCAATTTGCGCAAGGTGAAGCGGCAATTACCGCTGCGCTTGCTGGCGATAATGCACTGCCTACTCAAACTGAGGCTCTGGCATTAGAGCAACCGTTTTTAGACGAAGAGCCTGACCTCATGGCGCTGATTCGTGGTAATCGCATGCGCCACGACCGTCGCGATATTGCGCTAAAGCCAAAAGATTTAGCTTGGACGGTTGAAGGTAACAACATTACGCTGACTTTCTCACTGGATGCAGGATCTTTTGCGACCTCTATTGTTCGTGAGTTAGTTAATGAGGTTGAAGTAGAAAGAGAATACTAATGGAACAGGATTCACGAAACCCGAAGCCCTTAAGAGTCTTAATCAGCAATGATGATGGTGTTCATGCTCAAGGGATTCATGCCCTCGCTGATGAGTTGAGAGATATCGCTGAAGTGACCATTGTCGCACCTGATCGAAATCGTTCAGGTGCTTCGAATTCACTCACATTAGAACAACCATTACGCGTGACTGAAATTGCCCCAAATATCTACTCAGTGCAAGGCACGCCCACGGATTGTGTGCATTTCGCGCTGAATGAGCTAATGAAAGATGATTTGCCTGATCTTGTTCTGTCAGGAATCAACCATGGCGCTAATTTGGGTGATGATGTTCTTTATTCTGGAACAGTAGCAGCAGCCATGGAAGGTCATTTCCTTGGCGTTCAGTCGGTGGCTTTTTCTCTAGTGGGTAAGCGACATTTCGAATCCGCCGCTAAAATTGCACGTCAAATTGTACAACAGCATTTAGCGTCGCCGATTCCAACGAATCGTCTACTGAACGTAAACGTGCCTGACTTACCATCAGAGAATTTAGGTGAAATTGAAGTTACTCGTTTAGGTGCACGTCATCACGCAGAGAATATGATCAAGCAGAAAGATCCGAGAGGCCATGACATTTATTGGTTAGGCCCACCAGGAAAGGAGCAAGATGCAGGAGAGGGCACGGACTTTTATGCAATTGAGCATGGCCGAGTTTCAATGACGCCTCTGCAAGTTGATCTCACCGCTCACGAGTCGCTGCGTGCTATGGATAGTTGGTTAAAGGAAGAGAAGTAATGAGTAACCCACATGCTGACAGGTTGATAGCGTTTCTTATCTCCAGTGGCATCAAAGACCAAAGAGTTCTGGATGCTATCCAACGCTTGCCACGAGAAAGCTTTGTTTCTCAAGCGATGATGCACCAAGCCTATGATAACAATGCGTTACCAATTGGTCAGGGACAAACTATTTCTCAGCCTTATATCGTTGCTCGTATGACCGAGTTGCTTGAGCTAGAGCCGGCGAGTCGTGTTCTGGAAATCGGAACGGGATCGGGTTATCAAACCGCGGTACTGGCGCAAATTGTTGATCATGTATACTCCGTTGAGCGAATTAAATCGTTGCAATGGGAAGCAAAGCGTCGCCTGAAGCAATTGGATATCTACAATGTTTCAACTAAGCATGCTGATGGGTGGCAGGGCTGGGAAGCGCGAGGTCCTTTCGATGCTATTATTGTTACCGCTGCCGCTGAAGTGATTCCCCAAGCTCTTCTCTCACAATTAAGAGATGGCGGAAAAATGGTCATTCCTGTTGGAGATACGGAACAACAGTTATTAAAAATAGAGCGTAAGGGAGACGAATATCTCTCTACCGTTGTAGAAATGGTTCGGTTCGTACCTCTGGTTGCGGGTGATTTAGCTTAAGGGTTAGGGATAGGTGAATAAGTTACTACGTCATATTGGTATTAGCTTTGTGTTTGCTGCAGGACTAGTTGGTTGTGCAGCGCATTCCCCTGCACCTGTCTCTAGCCTAAAAAAAGACTATTCAAGCCTTGAAAGAGGGAGTTACAGAGGGAGTTATTATGAGGTAAAAAAAGGCGATACGCTTTACTTCATAGCTTATGTCACAGATAAAGATGTAAATGATCTTGTTCGTTACAATGAGTTAACTCAGCCTTACACTATCTACCCAGGACAGAGGCTAAAACTTTGGGCTCCGAAATATGTCGCCCCTAAATATGGTCAAAAAGTTGAACCCGTTGTGGCTCCTGTTGTTACGACCCCCCCAGCTCCAGTGACGAAAACATCAACAGCCTCTAAACCTAAACCTTCGAGTAAAAACTCTAGTCAAAAACCTACAGAGACTAAGCCTAAAGTCGTACAAAAACAGCCTCCAAAGAAGGTTGAACAATCGAAAACAAAGGAGTATGTTGGTTCAAAAGATAACCAAAAAGTGAAGCAAAAAGCGCCAACTACCACAGTAAAGAGTGATAAAGTCTCAAAGTGGTTGTGGCCAACAAAAGGGAGAGTAATCAAGAACTTTTCGGCGGGAGAACAGGGAAATAAAGGTATCGACATCGCAGGACAGCGTGGTCAACCTATCGTTTCAACCGCAGCCGGCACAGTCGTTTATTCAGGCAATGCGCTACGAGGTTATGGCAACTTAATTATAGTAAAGCATAACGACAATTATTTAAGCGCATACGCACATAATGACAAGCTGTTGGTCACAGAAGGACAAAGCGTAAAAAGCGGACAAAAAATCGCCACCATGGGTAGTTCAGGTGCAAAGTCGGTCAAACTACACTTTGAAATTCGCTATCAAGGTAAATCAGTGAATCCAAAACGCTATTTGCCTTAAAACTTTGAAAAACAACTTGCGACATCATTTAGCGACATATTGAGTTGTCATGTCTTGCTAACTCGCCAGGGGGAGGCGTTATGAGTATCAGCAACACAGTAACCAAAGTTGAAGAGTTTGCATTTGATAATGCGTCAGTGAAGACCATTGATAACGAACTCGAAAGATCATCATCCACAGAAAGCAAAGCGACTGCGCGTGAAGAATTTGACGCGAGCAGTAAAAGCTTAGATGCAACTCAGTTGTATTTGGGCGAAATTGGCTTCTCACCTTTACTTACTGCCGAAGAAGAAGTGCTTTACGCAAGACGCGCCCTACGTGGCGACGAAGCGGCACGCAAACGTATGATCGAAAGTAACCTACGTTTGGTTGTTAAGATTTCTCGTCGATACAGTAACCGTGGTCTAGCACTACTCGATCTGATTGAAGAAGGTAACCTCGGCTTGATCCGAGCGGTCGAAAAATTCGACCCAGAACGTGGTTTCCGTTTCTCTACTTACGCAACATGGTGGATCCGACAAACGATAGAGCGAGCGTTGATGAACCAAACTCGCACGATCCGTCTACCTATCCACGTAGTGAAAGAGCTGAACATTTATCTGCGTACTGCGCGTGAACTTTCTCAAAAGCTCGATCACGAACCGACCGCAGAAGAAATTGCTGCTCAATTAGATATTCCAGTCGAAGACGTAAGCAAAATGTTACGCCTTAATGAGCGTATTAGCTCTGTCGACACGCCAATCGGTGGTGACGGTGAGAAAGCGCTGCTGGATATTATTCCTGATGCAAACAACTCTGATCCAGAAGTTTCGACTCAAGATGACGACATCAAATCATCGTTGATTCATTGGTTAGAAGAGTTGAATCCGAAACAGAAAGAAGTGCTTGCACGACGCTTCGGCCTACTAGGCTACGAGCCTTCGACGCTGGAAGAAGTTGGTCGAGAGATTGGTCTGACACGTGAGCGAGTACGTCAAATACAAGTGGAAGGTTTACGTCGTCTTCGTGAAGTCCTAATCAAACAAGGTTTGAATATGGAAAACTTGTTTAACGTAGAAGACGATTAAATAATCCGTATTTCACTAGATACACAAAAGGCTATGGTTCCCCATAGCCTTTTTTCTTTTTTGCTCGTTGGTGTGAGTCTGTTTACAGCATCTTCTTCAAGCGATACAGCTCTTCAAGAGCTTGGCGTGGCGTTAAGTCGTCAGGATCAATACCTGACAGAGCTTGTTCGACCTCGCTAGGCTCTGGAATCAGGCTCAACTGGTTAGCCACATCTACTGCACTTGGACGTGGTGTGTCACTGTTTTGCCCCAGTTGCTCTAGCTGAGATAGCTTGTTACGCGCATTTTTGATGACCGTTTTTGGTACGCCTGCTAAGCCCGCAACAGCCAGACCGTAAGACTTACTTGCCGCACCTTCTTGAACTGCGTGCATAAAGGCAATGCTGTCTCCATGTTCTACGGCATCCAAGTGAACGTTCGCTAAGTTTGGCAGCTGGCTTGGTAATTCTGTTAATTCGAAGTAGTGGGTTGCAAATAGGGTCATCGCACCAATTTGTGTTGCGAGCCATTCCGCACTTGCCCAAGCTAAAGACAGACCGTCGTAAGTACTAGTACCGCGTCCGATTTCATCCATTAGCACCAAACTATTCTTAGTTGCGTTGTGAAGAATATTGGCTGTTTCGGTCATTTCTACCATGAAGGTCGAGCGGCCAGATGCAAGATCATCTGACGCACCAATACGAGTAAATATACGATCTAAAGAACCAATCTGTGCGGATTCTGCCGGTACATAAGAGCCGATATGTGCCATCAATGCAATCAGCGCAGTTTGACGCATGTAGGTTGATTTACCACCCATGTTTGGACCGGTGATGATCAACATCTTACGGGCTGGGTTAAGCTCAATTGGGTTTGCGATGAACGGCTCTGTTGTTACTTGTTCTACGACTGGATGACGACCAGCTTGAATGTGAATTCCTGCGTCTTTCACAAGCGTTGGGCGGCAGTAATCTAACGAATCTGCACGCTCTGCTAGGTTTTGTAATACATCCAGTTGAGACAGGGCAGAAGCTAGGTTTTGCAGCTTCTCAAGGTTTGGCATCAATAGATCAAACAGTTCTTCCCACAACTGTTTCTCAAGTGCTAACGCTTTAGATTTCGAGTTAAGTACTTTGTCTTCGTGTTCCTTAAGCTCTGGGATGATGTAGCGTTCAGCGTTTTTGAGTGTTTGGCGACGTACATAATGCGGTGGAACCAAATGGCTCTGGCCACGGCTTACTTGGATAAAGAAGCCATGAACGTTGTTATAGCCTACTTTAAGCGTATCGATACCGTGTCGTTCACGCTCATCTCGCTCAAGCTGCTCAAGATATTCTGTTGCACCGTCTGCCAATTTTCGCCATTCATCGAGCTCCGCATTGTAGCCTTCAGCGATGACGCCACCATCACGAATAACAACCGGCGGATTTTCTTTAATCGCGCGTTCTAACAGGTCACATACTTCGTCAATCGGAGCTGCATACTTCGCCAATTTCGTTAGGTACGGATGGGTCAAAGAAGCGGTGACAGATTCTAGCTCTGGTAGCTGTTGCATGGCATTGCGAAGTCTAGCCATATCGCGAGGGCGAGCAGAGCGTAATGCAAGGCGCGCTAAGATACGTTCAATATCACCAATTTGCTTTAACGTTGGTTGAAGATCGGCAAACAGAGCTTGTTCTTTAATCTCACCAATCGCATCAAGGCGATTGTTTAACGTTTCAATGCAACGCATAGGCTGATGCAACCAACGCTTCAGCATTCGGCTGCCCATCGGAGTTGCACAATGGTCGAGTACTGCAGCGAGCGTGTTATCGGTTCCGCCTGCTAGATTTTGAGTAATTTCCAGATTACGTCGGGTAGCAGCATCAAGGATGACGGATTGATCCTGATGATCAAACGTTAAAGAGCGAATATGAGGTAAAGCCGTACGTTGAGTATCTTTTACGTACTGGATCAAACAACCAGCAGCACATAACCCTAAGGACGCATGTTCTACACCAAAACCAACCAGATCTTTTGTGCCAAATTGTTGATTGAGTTGTTGCTTAGCCGTATCAAGCTCAAACTCCCAGACTGGGCGACGACGGTTGCCATTGCGGCTCGCCATTAAATGTACAGGTTCAAAATCTTCTGGGAACAGTAGCTCACGTGGTGAGGTACGTTGAAGCTCAGCTGTCATCGCTTCTTCAGTTTCTGGTTCTGTCAGTTGGAAGCGACCAGAGGTGACATCCAGCGTCGCATAACCGAACTTATCGTTGTGATGGTAAATTGCTGCGATTAAGTTATCGACACGCTCAGAAAGCAGCGCTTCATCCGTCACAGTACCTGGTGTCACGATACGCACAACTTTACGTTCTACCGGGCCCTTGCTGGTGGCCGGATCGCCAATCTGTTCACAGATCGCCACAGACTCACCAAGCTGAACAAGTTTTGCCAGGTAGCCCTCTACGGCGTGAAATGGCACACCCGCCATTGGGATAGGTTCACCTGCAGACGCACCACGTTTGGTCAATGAAATATCAAGAAGCTGGGAAGCTCGCTTGGCATCATCGTAAAAGAGTTCGTAGAAATCGCCCATGCGGTAGAACAGCAAAATCTCTGGGTTCTCAGCTTTTAGCTTGAGGTATTGCTGCATCATCGGAGTGTGTTTTTGTTCAGCTTTCACAGGTAAGTTCTTTTGTTTATTTCCGTAGCGGCTTAGGATACGTGAATCCCTATCAAGTAAAAAGAGACAAAGGGCATTTTGGCTATGGAAAAAACAACAAAATTGAGTGCCGATTTAGGCGCATTATTGGCTAAACACGGGCATGTTTTAACAACCGCAGAATCATGCACAGGTGGTGGTGTTGCAACCGCCATTACTGACATTGCTGGTAGTTCAGCTTGGCTTGACCGTGCGTTCGTCACCTACAGTAATGAAGCGAAAATGGAGATGCTTGGTGTGCAAGCTTCAACGTTAGAAGCGCATGGTGCAGTGAGTGAGCCAGTTGTGATTGAAATGGTGCAGGGTGCAATTAAAAACTCCAATGCCACCATCGGTGTGTCCATCAGTGGTATTGCAGGGCCGGGTGGTGGCAGTGAAGAGAAACCAGTCGGTATGGTCTGCTTTGCTTTTGCTGATAACCAAAGTTGGCAGCAAGTCGAAACCATGCATTTCTCTGGTGACCGTGCAGAAGTTCGCAAAAAAGCGGTCGAGCATGCGCTGACTCAATTGTATCAACATCTACTCTAGAATTTCTTAAATTGTTTTAGCCCAGCATTGATAAGGGCTAGAGCAAATCACGACTTTAGGTCAGCCAAATTTTTTTCATACAGGTATGGACACTGTATGAATCAACAGTATAATAACTTTCATTGCTGAGCAGTTCTTCTGCTTAAGAAAAATGAATTACTATTCGTCGCCCAAAGAAGATGAATAAATCGGAGAAAGTAATGGACGAGAACAAACAGAAAGCGCTCGCCGCTGCGCTAGGTCAAATTGAAAAGCAATTCGGTAAAGGCTCTATCATGCGCCTTGGTGATAACCGCGCAATGGACGTAGAAACCATCTCAACTGGTTCTCTTTCTCTTGATATCGCTTTGGGTGCTGGTGGTCTACCAATGGGTCGTATCGTAGAAATCTACGGCCCAGAATCTTCAGGTAAAACAACGCTAACACTTGAGCTTATTGCTGCTGCGCAACGTGAAGGCAAAACTTGTGCGTTTATCGATGCAGAACACGCTCTAGATCCTGTATACGCGAAGAAACTTGGCGTTGATATCGATGCATTGCTAGTTTCTCAGCCAGACACAGGTGAGCAAGCGCTAGAGATCTGTGACGCACTTGCACGTTCTGGTGCTATCGATGTTATGGTTGTCGACTCTGTCGCAGCACTAACACCGAAAGCAGAAATCGAAGGCGAAATGGGCGATAGCCACATGGGTCTGCAAGCACGTATGCTTTCTCAAGCAATGCGTAAGCTAACGGGTAACCTAAAGCAGTCTAACTGTATGTGTATCTTCATCAACCAAATCCGTATGAAGATTGGTGTGATGTTTGGTAACCCAGAAACAACAACAGGTGGTAACGCACTTAAGTTCTACGCTTCTGTTCGTCTAGATATCCGTCGTACTGGCGCAATCAAAGAAGGTGACGAAGTCGTAGGTAACGAAACGCGCATCAAAGTTGTTAAGAATAAGATTGCAGCACCATTTAAAGAAGCAAACACACAAATCATGTACGGCCAAGGCTTTAACCGCGAAGGTGAACTTGTCGATCTAGGTGTGAAGCACAAGTTAGTTGAAAAAGCCGGTGCTTGGTATAGCTACAATGGCGATAAGATTGGTCAAGGTAAAGCGAATGCGTGTAACTACCTGCGTGAGCACCCTGAAGTGGCTAAAACTATCGATACAAAACTGCGTGAAATGTTGCTAGCGCCAGCACTTGCGGAAGCGCCTGAAGCTGGTGAAGCGCCAGAGCAAGCTGAAGAGTTTTAATCTCTCATAGATTAATAAATGACAAAGCCCTGCAATGCGGGGCTTTGTTGTATCTATTGAAATCAAAAATCGAATTATCACAAAGGCCATTGAGAGCCTGTACAGCAAAAATACTTTTAGGATCATCATGTACCAAAAACGCCAGGCGCCAACATTATCGAGCAAAGAGGCAGCTATCCAATTGCTTAGCCGTCGCGATCATGGTCAGTATGAGCTTTACCAAAAATTATCGATGAAGGGCTATGAAGAATCAGACATCGACATCGCAATTAATTTTTGCCTAGACCATAATTATCTAGATGATTTACGTTACGCGAAGAGTCAAATTAGACAGCATGTATACAAAGGACATGGAGAGCGTCGAATTCGTCAAGAGTTAAACCAGAAGCGTGTTGCGGAATCGGTGATTGAGCAAGCTATGGCTGAAGAGCCGCAAGATTGGTTTGAACTGGCTAAACAGGCGGCAGAAAAGAAATTCAAAGGCGTCAAAGCCAAGGACCAAAAAGAATACGCAAAACAAGTCCGTTTTCTACAATACCGAGGCTACAGTTTCGACCAAATTAGCTATGCGCTTGCCTTTGAAGACCAAGATTAGCGTTGATCCAATTGCGCTGATTTTTGTTTTGCTTCAAATTTTTTCTCCTACTCCCTCTTTTCCTCAAGAAAACTAGTCTCAGCTGTTTGCATGATCTACAATACGGCAAAATTCTAACTCGACTATTTTCAGGAAGAGCTGCATGTACATGAGCACTGATGAGGTTCGTAACGCGTTCCTCAAGTTCTTTGAGAGCAAAGGACACCAAATCGTAGAAAGTTCATCGTTAGTTCCACATAACGACCCAACCCTGTTGTTCACAAACGCAGGTATGAACCAATTTAAAGATTGTTTCTTAGGCTTAGAAAAACGAGCCTACACTCGAGCGACTACGGCTCAGCGTTGCGTACGTGCTGGTGGTAAACATAACGACCTAGAAAATGTTGGCTTTACTGCTCGTCACCACACATTCTTTGAAATGTTAGGCAACTTCAGCTTTGGCGATTACTTCAAAGAAGATGCGATCTCCTTTGCTTGGGAATTCCTAACCGAAGTTCTTAAACTGCCAGCGGATCGTTTATTGGTAACTGTTTACGAAACCGATGACGAAGCGTTTGACATCTGGAACAAGAAAGTTGGCGTACCCGCTGATCGTATTGTTCGCATTGGTGATAAAGAAGGCGGCAAGCCGTACGAGTCTGATAACTTCTGGCAAATGGGCGACACTGGCCCTTGTGGTCCATGTACTGAAATCTTCTACGATCACGGTGAGCACATCTGGGGTGGCCGTCCTGGCACGCCTGAAGAAGATGGTGACCGTTTTATCGAGATCTGGAACAACGTATTCATGCAGTTCAACCGTCACGCAGACGGGACTATGGAACCGCTACCAAAACCATCGGTAGATACTGGTATGGGTATCGAGCGTATCTCTGCAATCATGCAGGGCGTTCACTCAAACTACGAAATCGATGTATTCCAAGCTCTTATCAAAGCAGCAGCAGAAGTGATCGGTTACGAAGACCTATCAAACCAATCACTACGCGTTATCGCTGACCACATCCGTTCATGTTCATTCCTGATCGTGGATGGCGTTATGCCTTCAAACGAAGGTCGTGGTTACGTATTACGCCGTATCATCCGTCGCGCAGTTCGTCACGGTAACAAGCTGGGCGCACAAGGTGCATTCTTCCACAAGTTGGTTGGCGTACTGGCAGACATCATGGGTACGGCTGGTGAAGAGCTGAAGCGTCAACAAGCTGTGGTTGAAAAAGTACTGCGTATCGAAGAAGAAAACTTTGGTCGTACACTTGAGCGCGGTATGGCGATTCTAAACGAAGCATTAGATAACCTAGACGGTAAAGTACTGGACGGCGAAACCGTATTTAAACTTTACGACACTTACGGTTTCCCAGCTGACTTAACTAACGACGTTGCACGTGAGCGTGAGTTCGCAATTGACGAAGAAGGTTTCGAGAAAGCGATGGAAGAGCAGCGTCAACGTGCGCGTGAAGCGGGTAACTTCGGTACTGACTACAACGCAGCAATCAAAGTTGATACGCAAACAGAATTCTGTGGTTACACAGGTACTAAAGGCTCTAGTTCTGTAGCAGCGATGTTCGTTGAAGGCAACGAAGTAGATTCGCTATCTGCGGGCGACAAAGCAATCATCGTACTTGGTGAAACACCATTCTACGCAGAGTCAGGCGGTCAGTGTGGTGACGCTGGTGAAATCCGTACTGAGTCTGGTGTATTCCGCGTTGAGGACACTCAAAAACTAGGTAACGCAATCGCGCACCACGGTGTAATGGCAGAAGGCGTTCTAGCGAAAGGCGACGAAGTAGCAACTATCGTTGACGCAGAGCGTCGCGCAGCTATCTCTCTAAACCACTCAGCAACGCACTTGCTACACGCAGCACTACGCCAGGTTTTAGGTGAGCACGTAACGCAGAAAGGCTCATTGGTGAAGGCAGACAACCTACGTTTCGACTTCTCGCATCTAGAAGCCGTAACCGCAGCAGAGTTGAAAGAAGTTGAGCGCCTAGTTAACGCGCAAATTCGTCGCAACCACACGATTGAAACCAACGTGATGGACATTGAGTCTGCTAAGAAGAAAGGCGCAATGGCTCTATTCGGCGAGAAGTACGACGACGAAGTACGCGTACTATCTATGGGCGACTTCTCGACAGAGCTTTGCGGTGGTATTCACGCATCAAGCACAGGTGATATTGGCCTATTCAAAATCACTTCAGAAAGCGGCATTGCTGCAGGTATTCGACGTATTGAGGCGGTAACAGGCGAGGCTGCATTAGACGCGATTGAAGCTCAAAACGCGAAGTACGAAGAGAAACTGGCAGAATCTGCACAGAAAGCAAAAGCGCTAGAGAAAGAAGTGCAGAAGCTAAAAGATAAGATGGCGGCAGCAGAAAGCGCTAACATCATGGGCAAAGCGGTTGAAGTCAATGGTACAAAAGTTCTAGTCGCAGCTCTTGAAGGCGCTGACAGCAAGAACCTACGTACTATGGTTGATGACATCAAGAACCAAATGGGGTCTGGTGTCGTACTGCTTGCCAACGTAACAGGTGACAAGGTTGGCCTGATTGCTGGTGTGACTAAAGATCTAACTGGTAAAGTAAAAGCTGGTGATCTAGTTAAGATGATTGCTGAGCAAGTCGGTGGTAAGGGCGGTGGTCGTTCTGACATGGCTCAAGCTGGTGGTACTGATGTAGCCGCACTACCAGAGGCAATTAAAACAGTTCAGCCTTGGTTAGAAGAGCGCTTATAAGCTTTTAACTACTAAAATTACGCTCAATCAAGTTTCTTTGATTGAGCGTAATTTTTTTTAGCAGCCAAGTGGTTTAATTGACCAAAAGTTAACCGAGTCATTTAGGCTATTTGGTTTTTGTTGTAACTACTGCTTATATAATTTTTCTAAAAGGAAATACTGAAGATGTAAGCAGTTCTAAAGAGACTTCGGTCTTGGGAAGGTGAAGACTGGTGAAAAAGCCCCTTATCGTGCAAAAGTTTGGCGGAACCTCAGTGGGTTCAATTGAAAGAATCCACCAAGTTGCTGAACACATCATTAAGGCGAAAAATGATGGCAATCAAGTTGTTGTTGTCGTGTCTGCAATGTCAGGCGAAACAAACAGACTGATGGACCTCGCTAAACAGATAGATAGCGTGCCTACAGCTCGAGAACTTGATGTTTTGCTCTCTGCTGGTGAGCAAGTGTCAATGGCACTGTTAGCAATGACACTCAATAAATTGGGTCATGCTGCACGCTCGCTTACCGGAGCACAGGCGAATATTGTGACGGATAATCAACACAATGACGCAACGATTAAACACATTGATACTAAGACAATTCTGGGATTGCTTGAGCAAGACCAAATCGTGATTGTTGCAGGTTTTCAAGGTGTGAATGAGAACGGGGATATCACCACATTAGGTCGAGGTGGCTCAGATACGAGCGCAGTGGCACTGGCAGGCGCATTGTGCGCTGATGAGTGTCAAATCTTTACCGACGTTGATGGTATTTATACTTGTGACCCACGTGTAGTGAAAAACGCGCGAAAATTGGCGGTTATCGATTTTCCTTCCATGGAAGCGATGGCAAGCCGAGGCGCGAAAGTATTACATTTACCTTCAGTGCAATTTGCATGGAAGAATAATGTGCCACTGCGCGTGCTTTCGACATTTGATGTTAATGAAGGCAGTCTGGTAAAGGGGGAGTTAGGCAATCAAGCCGTCTCTGGTATAGCCATTCAACGTGACCTTGCCATAATCGAAGTCGATAAAGAACATTTATCTAGTGCTACAAAACAATGTCAGATGTTGGGTATCGACATTTGGAATGTGATCGAGGAAACAGAACGGGCAGGTATCATGATAAAACAAGATGCATGTGCCAAGTTCGATCTGGTGTTCAGCGACAAAATCCGTAATAGTGAAGTGGTAAGCCTGTTGACCGCAGTGGGGCTTGAGGCCAATGGAATGGTAGAGCACGCATGCGATTTGTTGGCAAAGCGAGATATTGAGATCAATTTCAGCGCAACGAATGCACTCACTATGATGCTAGTTTTAGCACCCGAATGTGTGGATACAGCAGCAAACATTCTGCATGATGCTTACATTACGTCTAGTGAAGCATTAAACATTCAACAAAAACATGCCTTTTTAGGCTGATTTTCGCTAACAAGGTAGTTTACGAAAATATAACTTTTGTTGGATAATAGCTTTGTAGCAAGAAAATTTAGAGATTACTCAAGGAGCAAAGAATGCTAATTTTGACTCGCCGCGTAGGCGAAACACTGATGATTGGTGATGAAGTGACTGTAACTGTACTAGGTGTTAAAGGTAACCAAGTGCGTATCGGCGTTAACGCTCCGAAAGAGGTTTCAGTTCACCGTGAAGAAATCTACATGCGCATTCAAGCTGAAAAAGGCAATGGCAACGTTGCTTCAGGTAACTACTAAGTCGCTCCTGTTTACAGAGCTTAGTTTGAATGAAAAAGGCTAACCGAAGGGTTGGCCTTTTTAGTTTTTACTGTTTTTGAAAATTTGCAGAAACTATTGTGTTGAGTATGGCTGTGAATTCATCAATAATATTGATTCGAACTTCAGAAAGTTATTTGAAAATAAATGTCTTTTTTTCAGAGAAGACTCTCTTTTTTTCATCATAATAGAGTGATAAAGTTCGTTTAATAGTCACTTTGATTAAATCAGCAACGGTTAAGCCAGTTTCGTAGATTTTTTCAAAGAAAGTGTTTGACATATTTTCGGTAAAACGTAATATGTGCCTCCGCAAGACGGTGAGGTGGCCGAGAGGCTGAAGGCGCTCCCCTGCTAAGGGAGTATACGGTTTATCCCGTATCGAGGGTTCGAATCCCTCCTTCACCGCCATTCTTGCAACGTTGATTTATCAACAAAAAGTGCGTCCTTAGCTCAGCTGGATAGAGTACCTGGCTACGAACCAGGCGGTCGGAGGTTCGAATCCTCCAGGACGCGCCATATCTCTTTTGAGATATAACAATGAAAACGGTGAGGTGGCCGAGAGGCTGAAGGCGCTCCCCTGCTAAGGGAGTATACGGTTTATCCCGTATCGAGGGTTCGAATCCCTCCTTCACCGCCATTCATTGACTGGCCCGATGGCCTTTTTTTTGTTTCGTAAGAAATGAATGTGATTTACTTCACAACTTCTTAGCAAGAAGATCTGCGCGTCCTTAGCTCAGCTGGATAGAGTACCTGGCTACGAACCAGGCGGTCGGAGGTTCGAATCCTCCAGGACGC
>NZ_JAWORD010000026.1:0-72055 GCF_033337665.1 Vibrio sp. Vb2960
TGGAGGCGCCTCCCGGAGTCGAACCGAGGTCCACGGATTTGCAATCCGCTGCATAGCCACTCTGCCAAGGCGCCTTTTATTACGCTTCAGGGCTCTACCCCGTTGCGTTGGTGGCTACTTTACGGATTGAGAGAAGATAGTCAAACAAAAATATTTCATTTTCTGTTCGTTTGATTTCTTTTAAGTCAATTCGACCAAAGTTCGATCTTATTGGCTTAAAACGAAGCAATATAAATCTAGCTTTCAGTTCGTTTTGTCCCATGAAACATTAAGGCGTTTAATAGTTGCTGACCCTTTTTAGCAATCTTCCCACAACATTAGGGTGATAAGACCAAGTGTGATCAAACATCGACATTAATGCAGGATTTCCGTATTTCGATAAGCTAATCGCGTGAAAACGGTTTTTCTTCGCTTTGAGCGCATCCACTTTGGCCAGTAACTCGTCTTGTTGTTTTGGCGCGATAAAGTCGGAAATGACTACCATGTCTGCGTTTTTATATTTATCACCGCTCATCAAGTCGATAGATTTAATCAAAGTTGGCTCTAAGTCTGTACCACCATGGAAGCTATAAGTTAGAAAGTCCGCCGCCTCGCGCAGACCATCTTGTTTGGTTAGTTCGTAGGTAATGTGTTCCGTAGAAAAAATAATGACATAGCAATCACGTTGCTCCGCTAGTGCGATTTGCATCAGAGCATAAGCCATGGCTTTGGCGCATTGCTCAGGAAAGCCACTCATGGAACCGGACGCGTCCACACAAACAATGAAGGGGCCTTTTTCGATATCTACCGCTTTATGGTCAGGTCGGTGAGCTTTAACTTTACGTAACGTGCGCGATTTGCCTTGTGTACGATAGTTCATGAGCCGTTTATCAACTAAGTGTTTATAGAACACAACTTCAAGTTCAGGATACGCCAAAAACATCGTTTCGTTGGGAAGTAGCTTATTTAGATCATCGCTTTCGTGAATACCGACAATATCATCCGTCGCCTCATCACTTTTCTCTTCGACCAATTGAAGTTCTTCAGTGGGCGCACGATTTAGTTCAGGGTCATTTACTTGCCCCGCCATACGACCGAGTTGCTCCGCAATTTCTTGCAAGCCTTGGTGCTTCTTCAGAAACTCAGCATGGCGTTTCATCACCGTTAAGTCTGTTTTACTCAACTTGGCAGAGGCCATATCCCACAGGCGCCCTACACTTTCAGCGTCACCCGACTCCGTGACTTTATCCATATTACGCATGGTTTCCATACGTTGATACAGGTCATTCAGCACCTTTTCTTTATTGGCTTCAAGCTCGCTTACTTGCGCTTGTTTTATAGCATCGGTGAGGCTTTTGTACCATTGATCACAAAAGTAATGAGGGAACATAGGGTTATTCATCCCTTTGTTCTTTTCCATCATTCGGCGAGCTTGCATGTAAAACGCAGAGTGCCATTCCAGCTTTTTAATCACATCTTCGATGTTTTCAAAAAACGCCTCTTCATCCCAATGAATAACCTCTTGATATAAAGACAGCTCTTGTTGGAAACGCTCTGTCTCACATACCTTGGTGATCCGTTTTTTGACGCTGCCTCGCCACTTTAACAAGTGACCTTTGACCGAAGATTTAACACCTCGGTTTTCTGCCATCATCATGACTTGTGAACGAGCCATCAAATCATTAACTGCGCTATCGATGATGCCGGAGTCGGCCACCATTAGCGCGAGGTTAAGTCCGTCTGCACCTAGCATGTCGTCTCCTTATGAGAAAAACTGATTTAAGTTTTTAAAGCGTTGGATAACTTTTTCACTTTCTGCTTGGATTGATTCAAGTCTCTGACTGACCTGTTGCAGACTCGACTCCATTAGGCGGGGTAGTTCAGGATCAACAAAGCTATGCGGAAGCGCATCATGAAAGTTCGCTTTCACCTTGCGCATATGGTGTTCTGCCTCACTAAGCTGATTTACGGCTTTTTCGCTCTGCGTTAACCACTTTTGGTAAAGCTCTACATCCAAGCCCTCTTGAGTCACTAGGCTAACCAAAATGCCTCGGTTCGCGATATCACGGATAACTAGGTTATTCGCCGCGTCAACATCAAATCGTAAACGGCACATGTTGGTGTTTTGATTGACGTAACCATACACATCACCGCTTCCCTCTTTAATGACTCGATCTAACTCATCTTTGGGTACATAAACCCAGCGGCTATCACCTTTTTCTGATTCTGAAACCGACATGTTGCTTTGCAAGACAACCAATTTAACTAAGTTAACGGCTGCGCCAACTTTGTACATCTTGGCTTTAGAGGTATCAAAGCGCATGGTTTCTTTACGCAAAATGCCCGTTGCCGCTTCAGACGTTAACGTCATGCGGTAGGCATCTTCAAGTTCATGTTGAACATCAACCAAAGACTCTCGGCAGTACTCAATTTCCTGCTCCGCGTCTTGTTGATCAAATGCATGTTTTAAGGCGAACTCTTGAACCACTTCACGTACCACATCTCGCGATTCAGGACTGTTCCATAAACAATCTTGCAGCAGTAGAAGGTCAAGCGGATTTATTTCATCGCGACCATTAAAAAACGCGCTCGCTTTTAACAACTTCACGGCTTTCTTCCAGCGGCGGTCAGAGACATACATATCGGTATTGGCCACATCACCAAACTGAGCTTCAACTTTGCTTTCTAACATCGTTTTAAGCTGGAAAAGCTTTTCGAATGCATTGTCGGTTAACGTCAATTTGTCGAGCTGTTGTTGCCATTGATGATATTCTTCATCAGTTATCGCTAGGCCTTCTGGTACTTGTGCCTCTTGCGATGTGCCCACAGTCAACATCGACTTAAAGTTTTGTTTATTCTGAATTCGATTCACAAACACACGCACCAACATGCGGTCGTAGAGCGCATCCAATCCACTATCTTCATCGGGTAATTCATTGGAAGCCGATACCAACAAGCGCATTGGCACACGCTCGATATCGCTGCCATTTTTGAATGTTTTCTCATTAACCACTGTCAGCAATGTATTAAGAATTGCAGGGCCCGCCTTCCAGATTTCATCCAAAAATACGACTTGTGCAGTTGGCAAATACCCTTTAGTTAAGCGAACATAACGGCCGTTGTCTTTTAGCTCTTGGATACTCAGTGGCCCAAACACCTCTTCAGGGGTTGAGAAGCGCGTCATCAGGTATTCGAAGTAACTGCTGTTATCGAACGCTTGGATGAGTCGTTTGGCAATTAAGCTTTTTGCAATACCAGGGGGACCTAAAAGAAAAACACTTTCACCAGCAAGTGCAGCAAGAAGGCAGAGCTTGATCGTATGTTCACGCTCATAAACGCCATCCGTTAACGCTTTCGCCAATTTATTGATGCGTTCTGAGAGAAGCGCTTTTTCGGCATTTGAGGCAAATAAGGTTTGTGTCATACGTTCTCCGGCTGCTGAAGTGGTATTGCGTTAACATTTTTATACACTTGTTATAACTTTGTTACAAATGTATTTTGTCGAATTCCCCTTATAGCAGATGCTTTTCCCCTTCTTGACGAAGCAATCAAAGTTTCCATTTATGAGACATTGCTCACTTAAAGTGCAAACGCTTTCGTCGTGTTGCAGTATTTTTTGCTTTTGTTTCCCACCATTTGTGGTTAATGTCGAAAAACGTCAAAAATGCGGTAACAGCTAGGGTTCATAACTGCATGAGCAAGATAATTCATAAATGGAAGCAAATTTCTCTGATTGAAGAAGACGTTATGCTTCCTACAGGACAGGCAATTACGCACACCACAATCCATCATCCGGGCGCTGCAGTGATTCTCCCTATTACAGCGGAGGGTGAGATTGTCCTTGTCCACCAATTTCGGGCTTCACTTAATAAATGGCTATTGGAACTCCCTGCTGGTACCAGGGAAGGCAACGAAGAGCCACTCTGCTGCGCCAAAAGAGAGTTAGAGGAAGAAACTGGGTTTAGTGCAGAGAAATTCACGTCTCTCGGCCAAGTCACCCCTCTTGCCGGATTTTGTGATGAGATACAGTATCTATTTGTTGCCGAAAAGCTCAACAAAACAAACCGTTACGAGTGCGATGAAGACGAAGTGATTGAGGTCGTCACCTTGTCAATCAAGCAACTCGAAGAAAAGATTGTCGATGGCACGATCACCGATGCCAAAACGATCGCTTGCTTAAGCAAAGCGCGCCTTTGCGGATATATTTAGGACTTTGACCAAGGAGACATTCATGGATTTTCGATCAGATACCGTTACACAGCCCACCCAAGCCATGCGAGAAGCCATGTTTAAGGCCCCCGTTGGGGATGATGTTTATGGTGATGACCCTACGGTCAATGAGCTTGAAAAATTTGCTGCGCAGCTTGCTGGTTTCGAAGCAGCTTTGTTTACCACTTCAGGCACTCAAGCCAATCTGCTCGGTTTAATGGCGCATTGCGAGCGGGGAGATGAATATCTATGTGGGCAACAAGCACATAACTACAAATACGAAGCTGGTGGCGCGGCGGTTTTGGGATCAATTCAACCTCAACCAGTCGAAAATAACCCAGATGGCACGCTACCATTTGATAAACTGGCTTCTGCGATTAAACCAGATGATTGTCACTTTGCTCGCACTAAGCTTCTCAGCTTAGAAAACACAATTAATGGTAAAGTACTACCTCTGTCTTACTTAGCAGAAGCACGTGACTTCGTGAATAAACATAACTTGCAGATGCATCTAGATGGCGCTCGCGTTTTTAACGCAGCCGTTGCACTTGATGTTCCGGTAAAAGAGATCGGTCAGTACTTTGATTCAATGACGATCTGTCTGTCGAAAGGTCTGGCTGCCCCTGTTGGCTCGCTACTGCTTGGTAGCAAAGACTACATCGCAAAAGCACGTCGCTTAAGAAAGATGGTCGGCGGTGGTATGCGTCAATCGGGTATTCTTGCCGCAGCAGGCAAACTTGCCCTTACCGAACAAGTGGAACAGCTAAAACAAGATCACATCAACGCAAAAACCTTAGCGGAAGGTTTAGCAGAACTGCCTGGTTTTTCAGTCAACCCTGAATTTGTTCAAACGAACATCGTGTTCGCGAAGCTTGATCCTCAAGTGGACATAGTAAGTATCGCTGCGAAACTAAAGGAACAAAACATCACGATAACCCCTGGAAATCCAATTCGTTTTGTAACTCATAAAGATATTTCAGCGAAAGACATCGACACTTTCTTATCAAGTATAAAATCTCTACTTTAATTTGATTTTGATCATTGAGCTTCCCCTAAGGGGAAGCTTTATTGTATCGGCATGATTTTTAGCGAATAGATAACCTCCATGCTCAGATTTGTACTTCTAATCTCTTTTATTTTCTCTTCCGCTATCCATGCCGAGCCGTTTGGTGATGCTGATAAAGGTAAAATCAAATCACCTAGCTGTGTCTATTGTCACGGTGTTACAGGCATCGCAACGAACAACACCTATCCAAGCCTTGCTGGTCAAAATGCTCAGTACCTTTACAATGCAATGAAATCTTATCAAGCCGGTGAGCGTAAAGGGCCACTTGCAGAAATGATGGCAGCACAGTTAAAAATGTTAAATGATGAAGACCTTCGTGATGTCGCTGCTTTTTATGCAGAACAGACAGAAATCAAGTGATTAGATCACCTGTAGATGTACTATGAAAGCTCGTGAATCATCCAAACTCAACGCATATTGAAACATTAACCCAACATTTGACCACAAAACAATCAAATTAACTTCACTTCAAATATTTGATGAATTTATAGTTCAACATAAGCATTAATATTGACTTTTTATTCTATTTTATCGATATTTCATGCTTTATTGAATTTGACGTGAAGTAAGTTATGTCTCACACACATGCGCAACCAGCAGACTCGGTTGCTACCCCTAAGTCGTGGCAGATGCCAGATACCCTCATTTTGATCTTCATTGTTGGTATTCTTGCTGCGATTCTTACCTACTTAATTCCTGCTGGTCATTTTGATAGCCAACAGGTGACCTACATGGTCGACGGTGCAGAAAAAACTCGCACAGTTATCGATCCTTCTTCTTTCTCTTATGCAACCGACGAAAACGGTGAATTGGTTTACAACAAGGTTGGCCTGTTTGCTTCTGGTGGTGGCATTGGTCTGATGAACTTCCCTTTCGAAGGGCTAGTTTCTGGCTCTAAATGGGGCAGCGCAATCGGCGTGATTATGTTCATGTTGGTTATCGGCGGTGCTTTCGGCGTTGTAATGCGCACAGGCACAATCGATAACGGTATCCTGCGCCTTATCGATAAGACCAAAGGTAACGAAGCGCTATTCATTCCAGTGCTATTTTTGCTGTTCTCGCTAGGCGGTGCGGTATTTGGTATGGGTGAAGAAGCCGTAGCATTTGCGATTATTATCGCGCCGCTTATGGTTCGCCTTGGTTATGATGGTATCACTACGGTAATGGTTACCTATGTTGCGACTCAAATTGGCTTTGCTACTTCTTGGATGAACCCTTTCTCCGTCGCTATTGCGCAAGGCATTGCGGGTGTACCTGTTTTATCCGGCATGACAGTGCGCATGGGGTTATGGGCTGGCTTTACGTTAATCGGTATCGCTTTCACAATGATCTACGCCGCTCGTGTGAAGTCAAATCCTAAACTTTCTTACAGCCACCGCACAGACCAGTATTTCCGTCAGCAAGAGCTTGGCAATCAAGATTCTCGTTGGAACCTAGGTGACACACTCGTTATCCTTACGGTTATTGCGACCACGGTGTGGGTCGTTTGGGGCGTAGTCGCTAACGCATGGTACATCCCAGAAATCGCTTCTCAATTTTTCACTATGGGCTTTGTTGTCGCGATCATCGGTACGATTTTCCGCCTGAACGGTATGACGCTAAACTGCGCAGCTGATGCATTTAAAGAAGGTGCAGCTATTATGCTTGCACCTGCCCTATTAGTGGGTTGTGCGAAAGGTGTATTGCTTATACTTGGTGGAGGTACAACTGATGAAGCGAGTGTACTGAATTCAATTCTAAACAGTGCTGGCGGCGTGATTAGCGGGCTTCCTGACGTGGCTGCGGCATGGTTAATGTATGTATTCCAATCTATCTTCAACTTCTTCGTCACTTCAGGATCCGGACAAGCGGCACTAACGATGCCTCTACTGGCCCCTCTGGCAGACATTGCAGGAGTTACGCGCCAAGTGGCAGTTTTGTCATTCCAACTTGGCGATGGCTTTACTAACGTTATCGTCCCTACTTCGGCATCTCTCATGGCAACGCTTGGTGTCTGCCGTATCGACTGGGGTGACTGGGCAAAATTCTGCTGGCGATTTATTCTATTACTCTTTACCCTATCAAGTATCGTCGTTATCGCAGCTCATATTATGGGTTTTGCGTAAAACGAAGCCAATTGGTAATTAAGGCGAGACATGTTCTCGCCTTATTAATATTCATGGTATGACGACGCTAAGGTTTTAGATTAGCTTATGGTTTTGGAGTGGTAACTTTAATGGCAACACAATTTCTCGATGACGTGATTCAAGGTCATCAAGTGATTCAATCTCTCAATGTAGCAGACCTAAATTCGGGCGAGCATAAGTTTTGGTTTCGCATCGCAACGAATGCTCTCTCTCAGTGGCAACACCTACCTGTGCTAGTGTTCAAAGGTGAAAAACCTGGCAAGAAGATCATGATTACCGCAGGGGTTCATGGTGATGAGTACAATGGTGTGTTAGCAGCGCAGAAAACTGCTCGAGAGCTCATCGGCACTGAAGTCGCTGGTACTGTCACTATTGTTCCAACCATTAACATGCCAGGTATGCTAAACCACAGCCGCGATTTCTATTCCGCAGATCCTGATGCGTCTCCTGCAAACTTAAACCGCTTTTTTCCTGGTGACCAAAACGGCAATGAGGCCCAACGTTACTTATATGCATTGTGGAATGATTTGCTCAAGCCAAATGCTGATTTAGCCATTGACCTTCACACTCAAACCAGTGGTGCGGCCTATCCACTTTACGTGTTTGCAGATTTCCGAATCGAGCAATCATTAGAAATGGCTCGTCTCATTAATCCTGATGCGATTTTAAATGATCCTGGAGATGCTGGCGTCCTTGAAACGGTTTGGAATAACCATGGTGTCCCAAGTATTACTGTTGAAGTAGGTATGGGGCGATACACCGAGCAAGAACTTATCAGTCGAACTGTAACAGGCATTTTTAATGTGCTGAAAAAGCATAACATTGTTGAAGGTGATATGGACCCTATTACGTCATGCTTGGAAGGAAACGAAATCGTCAGTGTGAAAGCGACACACGGCGGCTTTGTACTGCCTCATGTCAGTTTGATGAATTTTGTCGAGCAAGGCCAACTTCTTGCGATTCAATACGACAGCTTTGGCGCTGAGATTAAACGCTACACCGCCCCAACAAGCGGCACAGTACTTAGCCACAATGTTGAATCTATTCGAGCACCAGGTTCCCTGATCGTTCGTTTGATTAAGTAAACCATAACCGTTTGTTGATAGAGCAACCTTTCGACGCTCACTCAAATTTATATAAGCCCCATCACGAGTAATCACAAATGATGGGGCTATATCCATTTTGACCACATTAAGTTACGCCGTAACAAATTACTGTTTAGCGAAATGACAAACTGAGCTCTTAATTAGGAAGCTTCCCCTCTGTCCGCTTTTTCAGCCACGCTGATGAACTTAAAGCTGTCTTTGTTTCTCTTGTTCAACAAAAATGAGCTCGTCGATAGCGAAACCTTTCTCTTTAGCTACGTACTTAAAGCGCTCCACTACTTTCTCATCAACGTTAGGCGTTCTAGACAATAGCCACAAATAGTCGTGGTTGTAACCGGAAACAAACGCATAGTCATAGTTTTCACCTAGCTCAAAAACAATGTAAGAAGAGTATATTGGCCCAAAAAAGGAAACCTTTAAGTGTCCAACCGTTTTATCTTCAACAAAATAAGCTTTGCCTTCAGCTTCTGACCACTGTCGCTCTTCTTCGGAATATCCACGGTTTATCACCTTAACCCCACCATCCTCGCGAACCTGATACTCAGCGGTAACGTTGGATAAGCCTCGCTCAAATGAATGGTCTAGGCGTGCAATTTCGTACCACTTACCTAGATATGGCTCTAAATCGAAATTATTGACGGGTTCCACCCCATCCGGCTTCGAGGTACAACCAAGTAAAGTTGCAAGTGACAAAAGTAAAAATATTTTTATCGATTTCATACAACACCTAAATTTTAATTAGTGATTGATTTTACTCTAGAAGATAACAAATCGATCACTAAGCCGCACCATCGCCCTCATAGGTACACATCACAATTCTTCATCATCAATAGCGCGCTGAACACCGAAACCTCGTCATCTCAGCAAATCGATAACAAGATTGCTCTATTTTTGACTTACAAGCTGACCATGCTTGTACATTTTGTCAGCATTTAACCCTATGCATATAGAAACTTTGCACAACATAGACATTCGTAGGCATATCACCCTCCTATAATACGTTGCGTTATAGACAGAGGTTATTGTTATGAAATTAAAAACAGTGTCAGTTTGTGCACTTTTGGTGTTACTTGCAGGTTGTCAGCAGGAAAAGCCGAGCGAAACGACACAATTAACGACCTCGGCAGATGTATGTAATGCACAAGGAAACATGCCAGGTGGGTGGAATGAGTTTAACGCGACCCCTGATGCACAAAAGGCAATGGCCTTTGTTTTAAAGAAAATGGACACAATAGCGTCGTTTAAACAAATACTGAATGTTCACGCGCAAATCGTTAGCGGCGTCAACTATGCTATTGAGTTTGAATTGGATGATGGCTCTGTTTGGAACACGATTGTTTATCGCAACCTCGATGGCGAATATGCGATTACCCAATCGCCAAAAGAAGGCCACTTTTGCGAACAGTAGCGACTTAGTCAGAAAGCCCCTAACAATAGGGGCTTTTTGATCTAACAGTAATCACTGAATTAGACAGCGAAGCGACATTGAGATTTAATCGACACCGTTGAACCAAGTCTTGATGGTTCAACATCAATCCTCTGCGCCATTTGCTCTTTCAGCTCAGAAACGTGAGAAATAACACCGATCATGCGCCCAGTCTGTTGCAAGTCCACTAGCGTTTGAATAGCAAGATCTAAAGACTCTGGGTCTAAACTACCGAAGCCCTCATCAATAAATAAAGTGTCTAAACGGATACCGCCACTATAGGATTGCACAACATCCGACAAACCAAGTGCCAGAGCAAGCGCTGCCATAAATGATTCACCGCCGGAAAGTGTCGCAACATCACGCGTTTTTCCTGTGTAGCCATCTTCAACCATTAAATCTAAGCCGCGACCCGCTGCGCCTTTGAAGCCCTCTGTTTTTCGAGCAAGAATATAGCGCCCTTTACTCATAAGGCTTAAGCGTTGAGAGGCCTGAATCAGCACATCATCCAACAGTACACCAAGAACAAAGCGATGTAGGCTAACCCTGCTGCCTGTTTTACCGCTAGCAACGTCGTACAACGTACCAAAGACTTTGTATTCTTCTTCTAACTTACTATTTTTCTCATGCAACACGGCAATATCTTTACGAACCTTTTCAAGACGTTCAAATATTGAGCGTGTGGTATCAAGTTGATTCCTTACTTCAATATATTGCGCCTGCAGAGTGGTTAACCTGTCGTTAAACGACTCCAAATTAGGCCTTTCAAGATCTTTCAATGCATGATTTAAATCATGTAGTGTTTGCTCAAGCTTGGTTTGTGCCTGTTTGAAACTGTCTATTTCTTGCTGCCAGGCTTGAAGTTCATCATCTCCCACTCGACTACTTAGATAATGGCTTTCATCCTCAAATTTACTCGCCTGTAGTGCCTCATTCCACGCTAATTCTGCTTGGCTAAGTTTTTGCTCTGACTCAGATAACCACTGCTTGTTCGTCGCTAAGTGACTTTCCGCATTTGATTTCTCCAATATCGCTTGCTGCAAAGCGGTTTGCGCCTTTTCTAAGCCTGTGTTCAAACTCAGAATTTGCTCTTTTGTCAGCAAAATTTCACGTTCAAGCAAGTCAGCGGAACTGTATTTTGGGTCAATAGAAGCTTGTAATTGAGCCAATTGTTCTTGGTTCGCTTTAACGGTTGATTCATTTGCCGCCATTTTATTCTGCAGCTCATAAATTTTATTTTCACCCACGACGCAGCGTTGATTAAGCTGTTCAACGTTCCTTTCTAGTTTTTCAATATCAATAGCTTGTAGACGTAGGAGTTGAGCATTAAGCGCTTGCAAATCATTTTGAACCGTCGAGATCTCAGATGTAGCATACTCACCCAACTCCTCTTTCAACTGGTTACACTGATTCTGATACTGACTAATGACAACGTTATGTTGTTCTAGCTGATTGCTTAGTTGGTTCAACAAGGTTTGAGCTTCTCGCTCTTTCGCTCTAGCCGCCTGAACTTGCTCTTTTGTAACGGCTTCTTCAACAAACGTTGCGGGGTTAGGATGCGTTTCGCTACCACACACCGGGCATGCTTCACCTGCTTTTAGTCGCTGCGCTAATACTGCTGCTTGAGCGTTGTGCCACTTAAGCTCTATCGTATCAGCGTCTTGTTGACACTGCATATAGCGCTGACTGGCTTCGTTTAGTGACTGCTGCTTACCTACAGTTAGCGCATTGAGTTTAGAGAGCTCTAAAGTAAGATCATGCAGCTTTTTTAGATCCTGTAGCAGCCGTTGTTTTTGTTTTATTTCCGCATCGATGCTGCCAATAAGCGCAACATCAACTCGTGCTTTCTCTAGCTCCTTCTGTCCCTGCTGGGCCTGTAACGTTAACTTATCTTTTAGTTCTATGTACTGTTTTAACGTTGCTTCAAATTGTTGTTTTTGTTGATAACCCGCCGTTATTTTACTTTCCAAATTGTCTTTCTCGACCAACTTGTTTTTCATACTTTCAAGCTGATACTGCAGTTGCGTTAACTGCGGGACCTTTGCCGCGGCCTCTTTTGCACTTTGCTGCAAGTTTTCTTGTTCTCTCGCAACGACATGAGCTTTTTCGAGACTCTCTTTCAAAGCTACGATTTTTTGCCTAAGCTCTTGCGTTTGAGCTTTTGCATTTTGTAATGAGACGTAGGGCAACTCTATCTTATTGGCATTTTTAGCGTTTTCTAATTGCTGTTGACGAGCTTTTATCGAATCTGAGTGTTCTAGATGCAGCTTGAGTGCGCTTTCTGCTTGCTCTCGTTTCGAAAACTCTCCATTCAAGGTTTCCGCTTTTTGCAATTCAGATTTAGCAGTATTGAGCTTATCTAACGCTGCTTGCTCATTCTGTTTATCAGACTCTAATTGCTTAGTTACTTGTTCCAGTTGTTGTAATAGTTCTTGTTCAGAACTCGCTTCTGCAACTTGTAAAGCACCTCGAATTTGATTATCAAATTCGCCTTTCGCTTTACTAATTGCACTCGCTTTATCTTTGAGCGCGTACTCAATTTTTTTATATATGTCAGTTTGAAAGAGTTGGCCAAAAATTTCTTCACGCTCTTTAGAGCTAGCAAGCAACAGTTCTCGGAATTTTCCTTGAGGCAACACCATAACTTGACGAAATTGAGTTTCATTCAAGCCAATAATATTGCTAACTTCAGTTTTAACCTGAGTCGTCTTGCTGGTGATAAGCGTTTCAGTCTCACCGAGTTCATAAAGAGCAGCAGTGTGCTTTTTAATCGTCATCCCTTCACCACGGGCCTTGGGCGCTTCCTGCTCAGGGGATCGAACAACTCGGTATTGTTTGCCGTGTAACGAAAATTCGAGAACTACTTCGGTTGGTAAATCTTGCGCGGATAAGTCACACCGCATCTGAATACCTTGTCGCTCATTACCTGTGGTTTCACCATAAAGGGCGAAGCAAATGGCATCTAAGATCGACGTTTTACCGGAACCTGTAGGACCATTAATCAAAAATAGAGGGTTACTGCCAAGCTTCTCAAAATCAATGATTTCAGTTTTTGCAAACGGACCAAAGGCTTGCATGATTAGTTTAATTGGTTTCATCTTTGGTCCCTATTGCTGTGATAATTGCTTAATAATGTCAGTAACAGCTTGCTCTTGCTCTTTAGACAACTGGCTATCTTGCGCCTCAATAAAAAAATCTCGGAACATATCAATTTCGCTTCGCGCCAACTTTGCTTGCGCCATTTCCTGCTCTACCCCAATTAACATGCCAGGTTTCTCAAGGTGTAAAACGTTTGGATACACTGAACGAAGTTTTTCCATTGGGTTTAAAATCGCATGTTTATCCATCAAACGAACTAACAAATAATCTTCATTCTTAGGGTCTGTTTTTCCTTGCTCAATAACTTTATCCAGCTCGCCCTCTACAATACGCATTTCATGAGGAGCCGTAAGATCAATATGCTTTGCAGAAACGAATCCTTTCTTGTTCAGTTCAACTAACGTGAAACCTTTTCTCTGGTTCTGTTCACCAAAGCTATACTTCATGGGAGAGCCAGAGTAACGGATATGCTCTGCGCCTTTCTTTTGAGGCTGATGCAAATGACCAAGTGCGACGTAGTCAAAATCTAAGAAGTGTTCATGACTCACGCGATCAGAACCACCAATAGATAATGGTCGTTCAGAGTCTGACTCGATGGCCCCATCAACAAAACAGTGACTCACGAGTACGCGCTTTTGCTTAGAGATAAAGCGCTCTTTAATTTGCTCAACAAGCAATTGATGAGCCTCATCATGAGTGGATACCGAGGCTTTGTAGGCAAACCTGACCTGTTCAGGGTCGTTATAAGGCATACCATAAAACGCGACCTCATCCCCAGAATCCGTTTTTATGATGATGGGAGTGAGCATATCTTCAAAGTTGCTAACAATATGAAGACCTGCATTTTTCATTTGCTCTGAGCCGAAACCTAACCTTTCTGCACCATCATGGTTGCCAGATATCAATATCATTGGTGTTTCTAACTCGGTACAAATGCGTTTCACGACTCGATTTAACAGTTCTATTGCAACCGTTGGTGGCACCGAACGGTCATAGATATCTCCCGCCACTACAACTGCATCGACGGGGTTGCGTTCAATATAGTTAATCAGTTGTTCGAGTACTGCTTGTTGATCTTCGAGTAGTGATACGTTGTGGAATTGTCGACCAAGATGCCAATCTGAGGTGTGGATAAACTTCATTCGAATTCACTTTCCGCCAATTCTATGAGTAGGCTTGCTTCTGTCAGAGTCCATGTACCGTTTATAAAAAGGAATGCGTCACGGGTGGGATCTCGAACAAGCCAAAACTCAAGTTATTTTATATCGGTAAGGATATCTTGAGTCGAACAGCTTTTCATGTGGTTTGTGTTCTATGGCTGGCTATTTAATCAGAAAGCGAGAATAACACTGTAAAAACGCGGTGAGCAAAGCTATTTTGACAAGCAAGCTGCGCCTAGTCATTGTCCAAACATCATTAAAGGGCCAGTTTCGAGTCAATCCCCCATAACATTTGCATCACTAAAACCTCAGCTACTAGAAGGAAAAGCAATAGCCAGACCTATTCACTACGCCAATTGTATATTACTCCTACCGCATAGCCATCTGGCTCGATGTCGGCTTGCAACACGTGAAAGTCTGGGCAGGGGCTGCTTCTTTGAAGCTCATCAATCACTAACGCTTTTAAAACGCCGCCACATGCACCCAATCCGCCAAGTTTGATATCAACAAATTGATACTGAGTTTGATCGGTCACCCACGGAGACAAGAATTGCATTGAGTTTAACCATTGCGGTTCTTCCTCATTAACGGATAAATACAATTGACTGAGTGGATGTTCACAACTTACTCCTAATTGCTTAAACACTTTGTCCACGGCGATGCGTTGTTGTTTGGCATCTAAATCAATTCGAACAACATCAGGCACAAGACCTGAATGTCGAAAAAAACACTTGGTTAAAATGATAGAGCTTTGAGGTTTGACATGCCCTTCTACATCGCTCGTAACCTCTATAGCCAGTATCCAAGTCGCTTGCGTTTCATTAACTTCACGATTTATCCGATTTAGTGCCATCAAAAATGCAGCTTGGCCATAAGGATAAAAGTAAATTTCAGTATTGACAGTTTGGTCAACGAAAATAGAAAGCTCGCTTATCAATGCTTTAAGCAAACTTTTGTCTACCGAAGATGGTAAAAGAACACAGAGATTCCCCTTGATATCAGCTTGCTCAAGACTCTCGCGCTCAGAGCGCACGAGGCTTAATATATGCTCATCTATTGATTGAGCAAAGTCAGGGGGTCGGATTTCCTCGGACAATCTAAAAGAATCATCAGCTATCTCGCGAACGGTGTGTGAACGGCCATTAAAGGATAGAAGATGCGTTTGAAATGCGAGTGGCATCTAGCCTCCGATTAAAACCGTAGGCATACCAGATAGAATTTTGCCACCATGAGACGTTGAATCGCCGACTCTCGCGGCTGGTTTACCGTTGATTGTTACGCTAGAAGAACCTGCTGAGATACTATCCGGAGGACCGATACAAATAAGCTTGTCGCCTTGTCTTGCCGCAGGTATCCCGCCAATCGTTACGTTTGGTGAGCCAACAACGACGGGACCACCGACATGCGGTATCTTTCCTGTTTTTTTAGGGCAAAGATGAAAGCTGCCCAAAATTGCGGCTGGTTTACCCACTTTAAATCACCTTAGTTCAATGAAATTTGCCCAGCTTTAAGAGCAATAGCTGAGCCGTTAATGGATATTTTATTACCTTTGATATTGATTTCTCCAGAGCTAGACATCTGAATAGAAGCACCACCTACTTTGATCTCGACGCTCTTTCCTGCATTAAAAGACAGCACTTCACCCGTTTCATTCGAAAAGTTTTTACCTACTTTCAAGCTCGCGTTCTGACCAACCTCTTGATTAACATCATTGGTCACTTTTTCGGTTTTACTGTTTTCAACGGCGATATCAACACAGTCTTCAACTAGCATTTGGAACAGTTTTTCAGCATGAAGATAAATGTGCTCTTCACCAGGCTTATCATCGAAGCGCAACTCATTAAAATTGGATGTACCTTTTTGTACAGAGCGTGATTTATAACCACTCTGAGAACTTTGCTCTGGTAAAGCGTAAGGAGGGAGTTGACTACCGTTATATAGTGACCCCGTAACGATTGGTTGATCAGGGTCTCCGTTGACAAACTCGACGATGACCTCTTGTCCGACTCTAGGGTGAAACACCGACCCCCATCCGTTACCTGCGATATTTTGCGCAACACGAATCCAACATGAACTATTTACATCGTATTTACCAACACGGTCCCAGTGAAACTGAACTTTGATACGGCCATGTTTGTCTATGTAAATTTCACCATCTTTGTTCCCCGTAACTATTGCAGTTTGCAAACCTTTCATCTGAGGTTTCGGATAGTTAACTGAAGGACGAAGGATTGTCTTTGAGTCAACACAACTAAACGAGACTTTGACACCTTGCGCACCGGTGCCACCTTGACCAGTCTGGTTATAAACAGCAGCAGACAAAAAAACAGAAGACAGTACATATTCTTTGCCGACTCGAGATTTATCTTCATGTTTTTTAAACTTGAAGCACTTGCCTACGCTGAATGTTCTGCACGTAGCCTCGCCACGACACAAATATGCATTTTGCTGTAGTGCTTCTATTGCATGCGTGTTTCTCAGTGCGTATTGATCATTGCTCTCCATTTCACCCATGTATTCAAAATACTCGCTTTCAGGCACTGTAAAAAAATCACTTTCACCCTTTGCAGTATTTTTAGGATTCGAAGAAGGCTTGAGCATGTTATAGCCTGACTTTTGACTCGCTTTAGTAGTCAGAATTTGCGTTTCATGCCAAGAAGAAATGTGGCTAGATTTCGCCGTACCTGTATCAAAATCGACTAAAAACTCAGTACCCGGCTTATAAAAACTGATGTCATCAAAAATATTGAGCGTATGGGCAGACTTAGTATGTGTAAAACAAAATGATAGCCCCTCTTCCGATAACAGACGTCGAACAAATTCAAGATCTGATTCTTCATATTGTACTTTGTACGTGTATTTAGGATAGGACTTGGTTAGCTCAAAACTAAAGGCAACACTATGCTCCGATAGTACTTCAGAGATAATTTCCTTTATATCTTTATGCTGAAATATTCTGCAATTTTTTCGATATTCAGCGAAACGTAATTTAGGCTCTATTAATAATTCTATGTTTTTATAATTTTCGCCTTTATGTGTATTAGAAACCCTTTTCCCTTCTAATCTTGCAGCAGAAACGTAACCATGCATATAACGAGGATTTGAAGAAACATCCTCATTATTTTCAAGGGTAATGGTAACTTCCTTACCAATAATTTCGTTTAACTCACTTCGTTGATCATTAAAGTAAGCTTTAGCACGCAATGAAAAAAGTTCTGAGATCTCTTCTTTATACTCAAACGAGTTTAGTATGATGGCATCTTTACCGAATGGGGAAGAAATTCGGATGAAATTGTTATCTTGAGTTGCTCTTTTCATTAAATACTTCTTTCAAAAAAATGCGGAGGAATACTCCCCCGCATGAAAATTACATTTGTTGACCTTTAACACCGCTGTAGCCGTATACCAATGGAGCAGAAGTGTTGTTCTTATCGTCAGTAGGAGTCACTGTCATCATCATTTCTGTGTAAGAAATTGTGATAGTTTCAACTGGACGATCGTCTTGGATAGAAACTGAGTAGTTAGAAATCATCGCATCAGTCAGTTCGATCTTCATGATCTCTTCAACCTTCTCACCCTGCTTAGTAATATGGAAAACCGCTGGTTTACCTTTACCAATCGTCGCTTCTTTAAATAAGTCAGGAGAAGAACGGTCTTGAAGTTTAGTGATAGTCAAATCATATAGACGAGTAGCGCTCGCTTCACGGTCCATCGCTGTACCAGTGTATGATGAGATCTCACGACCTACACTCCAATCTACAGATAGTAGTGTAATCAAATCTTTGTATTGCTCGGCTGTTGCCTCACCCTTAATATCTGCGTATTTAAGATACGTATTAGACTGCATGCTAATCTCCTATAGCATTATTAATTGACATATATCGTAATAATTTAATTATCTGACGTTTGGTGATAATTAGTGATTAATGTATCAAAAACTTCATTTTAAATACGCCCTGTTATATCTTTAAATAAGATTTAATTTAAGCGTTTTTTATAAAAAATAATAGTTAATATGAACCAACTCCCAATTATTATTGAGAGTGTAAAGGATGTTAAACTATTGAGACATCAAGTCCACTAGTTGTACCTTTAACAATAATTTCATCAAACGTCTTATCATTAAGAATTGCATGCAATATTTCATGAGAAATCTTCGGAAGCAATGTATTTTCTATGGTTGTTTGTACCACACGCGCACCACTCCCAGACTCATTGCTATTATCTACAATATCATTAATTAGTTCCTCATCAAAAAACAGGTCAGCGTTATAGTGCTTACGAATACGAGTCGTAATTTTATCCAACTTTAATTTTGTTATTTCTATCAATACTTTTCTTGATAGAGGCAAATAAGGTAATACATTCACACGCCCTAAAAATGCTGGTTTAAAGTCAACCAACAAATCATCGCGTAAAGCATCTTTTAGTGCTGACGGCTCAGGCGCTAAATCAGGATCAGAATACAAAGACATCGTCGTTTCGGTCCCTGTGTTCGCGGTCATAATAATAATAGTGTTTTTAAAGTCTATATCTCGACCTTCACCGTCTTTAATTGAGCCTTTATCAAATACCTGATAAAAAATATCTTGAACACCAGGGTGCGCTTTTTCCATTTCATCGAGGAGAATTACACTATAAGGTTTACGTCTAACAGCTTCAGTCAGTACACCTCCTTCTCCATAACCGACATAACCAGGAGGAGAACCTAATAGCAATGAGACTTTATGCTCTTCCTTAAATTCCGACATATTGATAGTCGTGACATTTTCTTCACTACCATACACTTTCTCTGCAATCGCCAAAGCCGATTCGGTTTTACCCACTCCGCTTGGTCCGGTTAGGAGAAATACACCATTTGGTCGTGTCTCATCCGTGAGCTGCGCACTCGCGGTTTTTATCACTTCAGACATGAGCTCTAAAGCGTGATCCTGCCCGACAACTCGCTTGCACAAACTTTCTTTCAAACCCAATACTGCTTGGATTTCATCATCCTGAAGTTTACCCAGCGGTATACCGGTCCAATCCGAAATAACTTCTGCGATTAGCGCTTCATTTACATGCGAAAAAACTAAGGGCTGTGAGTTAGCGGAGAGGTTATTTTCAAGCTCTTGTAACTTGTCTCTCGCAGTCTCAGAACCCTCCTGGATTATTTGGGTTCTAAGTGACTTAGCTTCACTTACCCATTCTTTTTCTTTTTCCCAAAGTACTTCTAATTCAATAATGTCATTAGATAGCGCATCAATCTCTTTTCGGACACTTTGCAGCTGCACATCAAGAGATGCTCCTAGCCGATTCTCTTGGCTAAGATGCTCATACTCAGCTTGCTTTGCTTTAAGTTTATTTCTTTTCGCATCTAGGCCTCCCGGTGTAGATGACTGACTTAACGCAACTCGAGAGCAGGCCGTATCCAAAACAGAAACCGCTTTATCTGGCAGTTGACGACCATTAATGTATCGAGCTGAGAGTTGGACCGCTGCATTGAGAGCTTGGTTAGTGATATGAACATCGTGGTGTTGTGCCATTACATCAAGTAAGCCTCGTAACATTTCGATCGCGAGTTCAGGGGCAGGCTCATCAACCTTTACGACTTGAAAACGCCTAGTTAAAGCTGCATCTTTTTCAAAATACTTTTTATACTCTGCCCACGTTGTTGCTGCGATCGTTCTGAGTTCACCTCTCGCTAATGCTGGCTTCAGAATATTCGCCGCATCACCTTGGCCCGCTTGCCCACCACCGCCAATTAGGCCATGAGCTTCATCAATGAACAATATAATAGGCTGTGGAGCGTCGTTTACTTCCTTAACAAGGTTCTTAAGCCTGTTTTCAAACTCACCTTTCATGCCTGCGCCGGCTTGCAGTAACGCCAAATCCAGAGACTTAATTGCCACATTTTGCAGAGCGGGAGGTACATCGCCATCAATGATCTTTTGCGCCAAACCTTCAACAACGGCTGTTTTTCCAACACCAGCTTCTCCCGTAAGAATCGGGTTGTTTTGTCGGCGTCTTAATAAAATATCGATCATTAGGCGAATTTCATTATCTCTACCTATCACCGGATCTATTTTACCTTCCCTAGCTTGCTCAGTAAGGTCTGTTGTAAATTGATTCAAGGCGGAATTCGCGTTTGACTGCGCTAAGTCATTCGATCTTGATTGAGGCGCATTACTTTCTTTAAAGTTCAATAAGCGAGATGGTTCTATCTTGTTTAGTTCAGGACTAATCGAACCAGCCATGTTGACTAACGTATCATCAGACAAGTAGGCAAATAAAAGATGGATGCACCCCAACTGTTCTTGATTGAATTCAATGGTTGCAGACAACAAGGCATTTTGCATAACAGTCACCGTATGAGCTGATAGCCCAGGCACCGACTGGCATCCTGTTTTGTATTTTTCTAATGCCTTTTGAATATCGGTTTCAACCTTGATTTTATCGACATCAAATTCGTCAAAAACTTCAGAGTAAATATCGTCAGGATGGCGGATAATCATCATTAACCAGTGAGACATTTCAATACTGTGATGAGTTCGGGAGCTTGCCATCGCAGCTGCCTGTTCAAGTGTTTCCTTAGCCTGAGGAGACAATCTTTCGACCAACGCTGAAAGTGAGAGTGAAGCCATTACATTTCCTTTAAATAGTAATTGTTATAGTTCGATCTTTTGTACGTTCGTGTTTTTTAAGCACAGAACCAATACCTAACTGCCCCTGCTGTTTCGATAAACAAGCTTGTGGTAGCAAACTATGTTTGGTGGTGAGCTGCCACTTCAGTTGTTTATGTTTTCCAATCAACTCATAAGCAGCGTTCTTAATGATTGCTATATTGGGTTGGTTAGGAAGCAATTTACTAACTAGCTGTTTATCTTTTGGCAGAAATTCTATTGTTGTCCCCGCGTTGATGTTCCATGCTTTCGAACCCAAAGACGCTCCTAAACCAAGTTGAGCAAACTGCCCTTCAGGCATAGTTCGGGATGCAAGGCGTGTTTGCTCTTCTTTCGTAAGGTGTAACCATTGTCCTTGAAATTCATGAACTTTTACTTGGCATCCAGATAAACATTCAAGAATACTTTTTAGTCCACCTTTACTTCTCACTGGTGAAGCAAACACACCACCATAGTGCCGGGACAGTGAACTCCCTTTCCCAGTTAATGCCGATTTACAGCTTTCTAACGGCGAACGCGCGCCCTGCGCATGCGCACGAGACTGAACAGTCAGCTGACTCAGTTGCCAACATCGATAATAAAGAGATAATAAGCGATGATTGAAAATATCGTAGAAGTCCACCATAGCCGTATCGCCTTCTTTTTGGCGATGTAAAGCTAATTCACTATAGTGCTGGGGAAGCACACCTTGCTCACCCGTTAGGCCTATTAAATTGGTCTCAATCTCTAACTTGCTGTCATCTATATTTTTCAGTTCACAAAGCTGAGCATTTTCAAAACCTAATGATGGATTAACCTTTAAGTTTAGCTTTTCATGCTTCGGTAACGCATCTGTTCCTATTTGCGCCTCTGCTTGCAGAACTTCGTGTTCAATAAGATGAATCGCTTCAAACAATGGATGTTGCTTTAATTCTCGATAAAATTGTTCCGCGCTCATAGCAACACCTTATCGCCAGTTAATGCGGGCCATAAGTGGAAAGACTTTCCCGTGGACTTAAGTCTTATTTCTAACTGCGTAAAAATGTTAATTTCAGCATATTGCGAGAAGTAAACAGATAAAACACTACCTAAGAGAAAGATCTGCTCTTTAGGTAAAATTTGATCAGAAACCGTCAAAATAATTTTTATACCGTGCGCAAATCCAACTTTGCCTTTCTGACTAATTCTTCCTGTAGTCGGCTCAAACTCTAACTTAGTTAAAGCATCGATTACCGCTTTCGTTTCTGCTGTCCCAGAAAATGCATAGAGATTAAGGGTCTGCTTCAAAGTTGCTAAACCATCTTCCTCGGTAAAATGGTTTAAAGTTAAAAGCTTAGTTAACTGCCATCGTGTGCTTTCATCCATTTCTGGCCGAATAGTTTCTGATAAAGAAACTAAACAACGAACAGATTCGAAATTGTCATTTACCTCCGGTAAAGATACTTGCGGCAGCCCACCTCCAAATGGAAGTTTCTGCGCTAAGTTGCGGTTACAGCACTCAGCTTCCACGTACATTAACCAGTTTTCCCGGCTATCCGGGCTGAACAATTGATGTTTTTTATCAACAAAAGAAATGTAAGTTTCTCTACCGGGCTCATCATACCCACCAGCCCAGTTCTTATCCTCACGTCTCATCAACCAATAAATCTCACTAGTGTTCGTATAATGCGTGTGCTCACCAGCGTGATAACATGGCAAATTGTGGTACGTTTTGTTCCAATTTCTCAACGTTACGTCAGAAATTGAGACAACCTCATTACTTTCAGCTTCTTGGTATTGTGGAGACAAGTGGTAATCGTATTCAGTTGGTAGAATACGCTTAGGCTCCATAATACTTTTAAATAAGTTGATCACAGGCACACAGCCTACCATTAAGCTTTCTTCGTCCACTTGCTTTGGAAGCCAGTCATCGTTGGTATCAAAGTAAAAATACAGTTCGACTTGCTCTCTAAGATCTAGCTCTGATAATCCAAGTTCGGTGATATCAAAGAACATAAACTTCTCAGGAAAGTGTAAATACTCAACAAGTAATCTTGCTCCTGAAAAGCTTCTTTTACTGTATGGCACAACTTTCTCGCCTTCTGAAAATCCCACTTCAGAAAGATGTCTTTTGGTTAAAGGACGAACTTCTTTGCCATCCACAACAACAGATAAACCAATTAGGTTTTGAAACAGCATTTGGTAGAGCTTAAAAGTCAATTGAGATTGACCGTTTAAATAGAAGCGCAGCCGTTCTACCCCCATTTCACCAAGAGGAGTCTCTTCATCTTGAGCCGTGAGCTGTACTTTCAAAACTGAATGAGCATTGCTTTCCCATCGTGAGCCAACTGGCTTGAAAGGCGCATTTTTAAAAACGCCAGAGGTCACATCAACAGGATACATTCTGACCGGATAACAAGTTCTAAACTCGCACTCATGATATCCAGGAGCACCGATAACAACTCGCTCGCCTTCTTCTACATCAAAATAAGAGGAAGTGGAGTTAGAACAGCTCATTTTAATGACTGACATTGACGGGATTGGGGCGTGAAAATCCGGATATAACTGTCCCATCAAAGACTCTGTAAACTGAGGGTAACTATTGTCTAAGCTTTGTCTAATCCTTGCTGTTAGGAATGCGCAGCCTTCTAACAATCTTTCTACGTGTGGATCGTCAACCTGTTCCTCACTAATACGAAGTCTCGCGGCAATCTTAGGATACTGCTCCCCAAACTCTTGCCCTTTATGACGCAAATAAGCTAACTCGCGATTATAGTACTTGAGAAACTCTTCACTCATTTTGCTCTACTCAGTTTCATACCTAAATTTACCGGCTCTACTTCAGAATTGAATCGCACTTCATGAATACTGTTATCAATTAAGCAAGTGGCATTTATCTGTAACCTCAATACCCTATCAATAGCGTTTTTCTCGTCCGAAATCTGGACATGAGGGTTCCTTAACCTCGGCTCAAACTCTTTAATTGCATCATGAACAATGTCGCAAAGCTGATTCTGCCCTTCTTGGCTGCTATAGGGCATTGAGGAAAAATCTGGCAGCCCATAATTCAATATTGAATAACGAACCTCTAGAAGGTCATCAGGAATGTTTTTCCATCCAATACGACTATTCAGCATCGACTCTAGATCTCTAAGTAAGCTGCTCAACATCTGTTGCTGGCTTGCAGGGAAGTCTTTCTCATCTCGAGTGAGAGGATCACTATCTATCAATTTGTCGAGCAGAGAAACGGTTAACGACATGATATTTCTACGCTATTTGTTTCTGTTCTAATAATGTAGTCAAATCACAGATTGGAAGCGCTGAGTCACCGACTAACCAACATTTTTGACCCAAGCCAACAAAAGATTCTTGCTCACCAATCTGCTTCCAATCCGTTTCTCGACCTAACTTTTGAGCATCGGTCTCTGAGTCAACATACGTCAAAGGCATATGGCCTTCGCCTTCACCAAGTCCATCGATATCAAACTCGACAGGTCGCCAAATACTTTCTAACAAAGAAGTAGGTGCTTTAACTTCTAGCGTATGGATGCTCGATATGGGTACAAGAAAATAGTTACCTGCTGTAGAAAACAGTTCAATGTAACCACCTAAACGATCATCAATATCTCTAGCATCTTCGTAGTTTGTGCCGTTTACGTTAAACCCTTTAATAGTACGATGCTCTTCAATGCGATGCGATAGACGTGACGCTTCTTCGTACTCTTGATTTCCGAGAGCAAGATTAAATCGAACAAGCTCTTTAGTTAATCCCTCATCACCTAATACTTTGGCACTAGCCGCACCATTGATAAAATCCTTTCTAGCTTGAGCTGCTTTCACTAAATGTCGTAGCTGACTTGCACCAGGCAGATACTCAGGAAACAATTTAATCGATTGCATGAGCTGAGCGTCCGCACGCTCGAAGTCACCATCAATGCACAGAAGCTCAATGAAGGAACTTCTCAAGCTCGCATCTTTAGGTGTTGCTTTAATTTCATCAATTAATTGCTCTAGAGCGTGTTGCAATAGGCCTTGGGACAAAGCATTTTTCCATTGAGTCATTGTTATTTCCTTACACCATGTGCTCTGGTGATAATTCGGTAATTAATTTAATGCTAGATACCATTTGATCGAGTTGAAAATGCGGTCGCAAATGGATAACTGAGTAATAATGTCCAGGAGTTTCTCTTTTCTCTCGAACTGTAATTTTCGCTTCATTTAGGGGGTATTTAGCTCGAAGCTCATCAGACGCTTCATCTGATGCGGTAGTGTACTGATGTAACCAGCGTTGAAAGTCACGCTCTAGGCTTTCTGCGTCTTGATACCCACCAATTTTGTCACGCCCCATAACCTTGAGATAATGTGCGACTCGCGATACACACAATGTGTATTGCAACATCGATGTCAGTTTTGCATTCGTTGAAATATGCTTTTCTGCGTATTGTTTGGGCTTGTAGAGAGATACATTCGAGGTCATCCCCACCATATCGGTCTCAGGTATTGGAGAAATAGAAATAAAACCGCACTCAGACAATTCTTGTTCTTTTCTCTCAGAGATTTTCAAGTTTAACGGACATCTTTCACGATCATTCTTACCATTAACACGCATCTTGCTCCTTGTAGGAGCGACGATAATACCCTGACTGTAATCGCCTTGTTTAATCCCTCGCATATGCGTGAACCAACCATGTTCCTGAAATGCTCTAATTGATACGGCAGCAAAACAGTACGCACTACTCCCCCATAGCAAATCTCGGTTGGAGTCGTAGATGTGTTCTTGAAAATTGAATTTATCATTCCGCGAGCCATCACTTTTGTATGGCTGACGGAACAAGACGTTAGGTGCAGTCAAACCAATAAATTTAGCGTCATCGTTGTCTCTCAAACTACGCCACTTTGCATAATCTTCCTGTTCAAATTGGGCCGCTATATCTCTTATCGCAGAGAGTTGAGCGAAACTATCAACACCAAACATCTCTGGCGATGCAGACATGATAAATGGGCTGAATGCTGCAGCTGCAGACTGAGAGATCTTACTCAACACAGACAGATCTCTATCAAAATAATTTTTACTAGGATCACAGCGAAGCTGATAATCTCCAACCACCACACCAAAGGGTTCTCCCCCTGCCATCCCATATTCATTTTGATAGAGCAACTTAAATAGTGCTGATTGGTCAAACTCGATGGCTTTTAAAGCATCTTTACTGATTTCATTCCATGTCGCCGTTAAAACCTTAACTTTTACAGAATCCGATGAACGAGAATCAACCTGTTCACATAAATACCTAACTCCAACCCACCCCCTTTCGAGCTGTTGAAACTCAGGATGATGTAATATTTCATTTAGTTGAGATTCTAATAGCTCATCAATGCGGTTAATTGTGTTCATCACACTATGACGAAAGCTGTCCAAATCTCTTGAACGTGTACCTTCTAGCCAAATTCGAGCTGACGATACAAGATCAGAAGATTCATTGAATCGAGTCAACCACGGGCTATCAAGTTCAGCGTAGCCTCCGGTACTGAACTCATGTTTTAGCTTGCTAGGGTCGCGAAAGTTAAGTGACACTGCTAATTCCATCTAGAACATAAAGATTGGTCATGGCTGGCCTTTCGACCAGCCAATTCGTTTCTTATCCACCTGACTGAGGGATCTTGGCCACAAGTCGCAAAGATGTGGTCAGTTCTTCCATTTGTAACCAAGGCTTCAGCCATGCTACGGCATTGTAAGAACCAGGTGCGCCAGGAATTTCCTTAACCTGAACACGAGCGTCTGCTAGAGGGTATTTCGCTCTGATCTCTTGACCACCGCCTTCAGAAGCATTGACGTAACCTAGGATCCAGCGGTTCAGCCAAGACTCAACGTCTTCTGCTTCCATAAAGCTACCAATTTTATCTCGAGCCATTACTTTCAAATAATGCGCAAAACGAGATGTTGCCATCATATAAGGTAGGCGGGCAGAAATGGCCGCATTGGCCGTTGCTTCAGGGGATTCATGGTTCGCTGGTTTTTGACAGGTTTGCGCACCAAAGAACACTGCATAGTTGGTGTTTTTGTAGTGACAAAGCGGTAAGAAACCAAGCTTACCAAGCTCCGCCTCACGTCTGTCGGTAATACCAATCTCTGTTGGGCACTTCATATCAGGGTCGCCATCATCACTCATGAAGAAATGCGTTGGCAAGTTATCCACTCGACCGCCGCCTTCTGCACCACGGATGGCAGTACAAAATCCATATTTTGAAAATGCGTCGGTTAACTTAACACCAAGAACATACGAAGAGTTCATCCAACAGTAGTCGTTATGTTCAGCGTTAACAGCAATACCTGAAACAGGATCTACTTCGAACTCTTCAAACCCAAACTCTTCGACTGGAGCGGTAGCTTGTCCGTATGGCAAACGAGCAAGGACTTTTGGCATCGTCAGACTAACGAAGCGCGAATCGGCACTCTCGCGGAACGAACGCCATTGGGCGTATTCTAGTGATTCAAATACCTTATCTAGGTCGCGTGGTTTTGACAACTCAGTCCACTCATCAAAGCCGAATAGTGCTGGTGAAGCTGCGGACAAGAATGGAGAGAAGCCAGAAGCCGCTACATTTGACATTAGGCGTAACGACTCAATATCTTCTGGGTGGTTGGTAAACTCATAGTCTCCAATCAATGCACCATACGGTTCACCACCAGCACTACCAAACTCAGACTCGTAAACCTTTTTAAAGATCTGGCTTTGATCAAACTCAACAGCTTTGCTCAAGTCTTTATGTAGCTCTTTCTTGGTCATGCTCATCATGCGAACTTTCAGAGTAGAGCTGGTCTCTGAATTCATCACTAGATAATTTAAGCCGCGCCAAGAACCTTCGAGTTTCTGTAATTCTGGGTGATGCATTACTTCAGACAACTGATCAGAAATCTGCCTATCGAGCAAATTAATCGCTTCACGAAAAGTTACTGTTAGGTTTTTGTTCCAAGTAACTGTCCCTTTCATTGCTTCTTCAGCGAGCGTTTTAATCAGCTCCTCAGCACGAGAAGCTTCGGTCTGCTTAGTCGCACCAATAGCTTGATCTAAGAATGAAGTTGTCTGTTCATTAACAGTTGGATCTAACTGTTTTTCAGCTTCAGTCGTCATTATTCCGCTCCTTCAGTACTGTCTGACTTCGCTTTCTTGCCAAGATCTAACTCGCCTGCAAGTCTTGCCAGATTGTCTGTATTGTTCAAAACATCCTCTAGGATATTTTCAAGCTCTTCTGAGCGGTCAACTTTTGTCATCAAATCACGCAGTTTATTACGCGTTTCCATCAATTGGCGTAGTGGATCAACTTGATTTACGATCGCAGCAGGCTCAAAGTCTTGCATTGATTTAAAGTTTAAATCGACCTCAAACTGTGAATCGTCATTCGCAAGCTTATTCGCAACTTTAAACTTCACCGATGGATTCATTTTTTTGAGTACATCGTCAAAGTTATCTCGATCGATCTGAATAAAACGGCGGTCTTTTAATGGCTTCAACGCTTCTGTGTTTTGACCAGCGAAGTCACCCATTACACCTACAACAAAAGGCAGTTCTTTCTTAAGAGTCGTACCTTCAGTTTCAACATCATAGGTAATGTGGACACGAGGCTTCCGTACTCGTGATAGTTTCGAGTGGATACTCGTCATACCATTCTCCCTTTATTAATTTTCATTTTGTTCTGCTATGCCAACCAAACGGAAGTAGCTTTTCTTTGCATCCCCGTCGGAGATAAGTTCCGCCAGTAACTCCGGCAGAGGCATCCCACACCAACGAATAATCTGTTCGATGGAGTAAGAAACTGGTGAGTGAGGTTCACTCTCTCGGAAGAAATCAGCTACTTGCTGCAATTGTCTAATTGCCTGCTCTCGTGATTTCATGTTTGTCGCTAATAATGCATCACAACTTTGTGAACTTAACGGTTGTTCAGAAGAAGATTCATCAAGATCCTCTAGCTCTTCAAACACGGCTTGTGGTTGATTGAAACGATCTCCTAGAAGGTGCTTTAATGCCGAGTGTATTGATTCGAGTCTTTTTGATATATAAGAGCTAGGAGTCACATCACCGACCGCTTCGTCTAATCGCTGACTGAATTCATTAAATGATTCTGTAGCGAACTCCAAATCCGTGATTAATTCTTGATAAAACGTATCAGAAGTCGACTTAACCGTAGTTATAATTTCAGATAGCTCAACAGTCCCAAGCTCGACTCGATTTCGGCGCTTATCTTCGTCTAAGCGCTCAAGCTCTATAGCTTGCTGATATTCCCAATAGGCATAAGCTTGCTCCACGCCTAAGTCAGTCAATGGTATACAAGCAATTGGAAAAATAAGTGTTCCTTCACTATCGATACCATTGAGGCCAATAATCGCCGATATTCTTGTCTCAATACCATCTTCATCAGGCATTGGGTACAGATCATCCCAAAAGTTCTCAATTAAACTGGTTGCGAGTTTGTAGCCAACGCCCATACCACGAAAACCATACAATCGAGTTAGGGCTTCTATAAGCCAGGCAACAAATTCCAAATCTTTAGACTGATTCGTGAGTATTTCTGGGACATCTTCAATAAATACTCGCCATAAATTACTGTGGGTATAGATACTTTCTTCTTCTATAAGAGCATTACGTTCAGCGTTGCGGGCGGCCATACGCTGATCTTTCAACCGATAGTAAGCAGACTGTGGTGATACATCCTCTCTAGGATCAATACCTGTAGGATTTTCTTGAGATATAGGAGCCAACGCTTGTTCATACCAATCAAACATTTCATTACTCATAAGCTCTCCCTCTTAGAAAGACAGGTATCGTCGCGTCTTCTCTAGTTACTGTTTCGCACTCCGTTTGCGCTTGGCGAACTTTGATCAAAGCACAAGTTACGTTATCACTTGCGCCCCGAACCAAAGCCGAATGCATGAGCGCTAATCCAGCTTGGTTGACTGAGTCTGCATACAATGTCCGATGAATTTCATCACTCGTAAGTTCCTTAGAGAGTCCATCGCTACAGAGTAGAAACTGATCGCCGTCAGCCAACTGCCCTGAAACTTGATCAATAGTGACACTTTCGTCGACCCCAACAGCTCTGGTAATAACATTTGCAAGAGGGTGCGATTCGGCATCTTCAAATGCCAATAAGCCCTGATCCACTAAGTCCATGACTTGACTATGATCACGTGTTTTTTGGACAAAATTACCACTTCTAAGCTGGTAAATTCGGCTATCACCCACCCAAAGACAGTGGTAATACCCATCCTGAATAAACAACAAAACAAGTGTTGTTCCCATCGTTTTACCGTCTAAGTGATTTTGTGCGTATTGGTAAATTTCTAAGTTCGCTTCTTGAACCACTCTTCGGATATCATCGATATTAGTATTGGAGACATCCTGCATGTGGCGCGCGACTCTATCCACTAGCATCTGGCTTGCTATATCGCCAGCACTGTGTCCACCCATTCCATCGGCAACCACCCAAATATGCTGTTCTGTCATATCCAACAGAGCATCCTCGTTATAAGGGCGTACTTTTCCTGCGTGCGATTTAGCAAAGGTAAAATAGTTCCAATTCATTCTTCTATCCTACCAATTCCACTTTTTCCAGCCGCCATCAAGCATGGCTGAAAACTGACCAATTGAAGGAAATCCACTAGTAATGAACATGCATGGTTCAACCTTCGTTGAACCTTCAGTCCACCAAAAACATGGTTTACTCAATTTTTCTTTAATGAGGTAATTCAAAAGCGTGTTTTGATCAGTATTGCCGTGATCATGAAAAACTGTAGATATTTGGCTTTGATAAAGAAACTCTAGAGGCTTCACTTCACTTGTTACATTCGCAACGAGGTCATTTTTTTCTTGAGTACTCTTATGCCAAACATCAAAGACAAAGTCGTCCTCAAGTACTGAAAGAGCAAGAGCGGCACTGTCCTCGGTCCAAGCTCTGTCACCCCAATATTGCGCAGCTTCACCTTTTACGGCACGAGCTATAGTAAAGAAAAAGTATCTACCGCATGCATCAACACTAGGAATCATGCTACCAATGTAGGTTGAGTCTTCTAAATAGCTGATATCCAAAGCAAAGTGCCACACAGGAGCCGTTAAAAAGTGCTCATTCCAGCTTTCACCCAGTTGTTCCCTGCTGACTGCAATAACCGCCTGTTGCCAATCATGCCAACGCTCCGAGAAATCTTGTGATAAACCATCTTTCACAAAGTCCCCTTTTGCAGGCATTTTACCGATATAGCCCCAGCCTGATGTTATAAGGTTCGTGGACATCTGAACCTCTCCATTTCATTTGACCAAAACGGATTAATGGCACTAGAAGGAATAAGCTCTAGCTGCACCTTATTTCCCTTTAAATCAATCATAACTATATTGTCTTTACGCGATTCTGGCCTTGCTTTAAGTGATTGATCCAAAAGCTTGAATATGCCCCACTCACCTTCATAGGTATGCGCAATTTCGCGTTTAGATTCAGGTGGTGTGAACACAATTCGAGTCTGATCTTGACCGGCAGGCCAACTCAACGATTTAGCTCTTGCTGGTCCATGCTTATAAACCAAATCTTGTCCACCCAACTCTAAGACAAATCGAGTAATGTGCTGGTCTAGATAAACAGGCTTCATCCCAAACTCTACGCGTAATGAATTATCAGATTCAAAGAAAGACTGCCTGATACGTTGCGCTCTTTGAAAGACCATTAGTGTTTCTGGACGAACTCCAATTTCCTTTTCTAATCGCCAACGACTTTTCGAAGTATCCACAAACGGTTCGAGGTATTCTTGGAAGAATGCGTCAAGCGTACCTCCATAACCAAAGAATCGCTTAAAGTCTTTCAATCTAACTTCTTTGCTCGCGTTGGGCTCGAATGGATATCTGCCAGCAATAGTCCGCTGATAAGGGCGGACCACCTGTGTTACCCAAAGTTGATTTAGATGATCCTTCGAACCGCTCTCCGCAAACTTAACCGACTCTTGAGAAAGCTCACCTAGCCATTGATTAAATGGTCTCGGCAAAAGTTCTTTAGCACGAGCGAAGGAAGCTGCGACATCTTGTGTAACGGTTCCATCTAAAATACTTTTGTAGGCAATTTTCTGATTGTTACCAGAGCTTGATAAGTCACTTAAATACGAACGCAAGTTAACCATTGCTTGTTGAATATCATCAAAGTCTTGCTCACCAAGGCGTAAGATCTCTGAAAAATGCGATTCGACTTCTTTACCTGGCAGAGCAACATTGAAGCCGTTTTCTTCAGGTAAATACATGTCTAGTCTATCTGCCGTATTTGAAAACTTAACTTTGGCAACTTTACCAGCAACTTCAGAAGCGGCTTTTTGATTTTCTGACAATGATACTTTTGATAGAGCAACCTCTTTTTGGATTGCTCTCAACAAAGATTCGATTGGTCTTTCAACTCCAGATAAAACCCTCGCTTGCTCTGTCGCAAGTTCTAGGCTCGGAGCCTGCTTCAATTGAATATCTTCGATCAACGTTTTCCATTCATTAACATAATCTTGATAGTATCGAGACTGAACGCCTTGGATGGCACTATCTTGATCAATTTCATGAGCCTTAAGATCGTCACCATAAACCCAGTTCTCTTCCATTAGGCTTTTTACTGTACGGTTGATCTGAATCTGAAAAATGCTATGAAAACCATTGTACGTGTAGAAACCCGAAATGCCTTGTGATAGCGGTTTTCCACTAGCTCGCTCGAACTGCTCAAGCCCTTTAGGTCCCAATACATCAGTCAAGCGAAATGAAGGTACATGACTCTTAGAAAATTGTATTTTCATTCGCTGATAAGCACGTTCAGGTAGAGACATTTGAGTCAACACTTCTCGAGCACTCGTCACGGCAGCAGTGTTGTAAGTAAAGCCTTGTCCATCGTTGCCTAATAAATATTGAGTGTGCTGTAGCAAACGTCTTCTTAAGTCTGCGTTTAGCTCACCCGGATATTGACGTTCGAAATAAAAGTTAAACCAAGCCAACACTTCATCTTGTTGATATTTGTCTGGATTGAATAACATCAAATACGTTTTTAACGTTTCGTACAAATACTCACGATGCTGTTGATTGCTCTCCATTTCTGACACCAAGCTATCAAGAAGCAGAGGGGCGTAATATTGGGTCAAAGCATCAGAATATGCATTGTTTGCCGCCTGAGACACTTTGTCTCCTTGATAGAGACCAAACCTCTTTACAGAGTCGGCATCACCGTAGTCGCTTTGCTTTCCGAGAGGAAGCGTCATCAACCTATCTAATGTTTCTACAGCTGAAACAATATCCGCTTCAAAATCTAAACTTTGAGCGCCAATCATTGCATCAATATGGCTCGCTTGTTCATTGGTATCGACAATTAACTGTGAGTTCCACTTATAACTCATAAACCAAAGCGCAGAAGCTCCTAGCAGTAGCGTTGTACATCCAATGTAAACACCTCGACGCATCCAACCTGACTGCTTTTGATAGTGACGATTAACTGTTCCTAACAGTTGCTCTTTGAAAATAACCTTGTCAAAAAGATTCTTTACGAAATAACTATGAGAACCAGTCTGACTCTTTGCTAGAGCTAAACGATTTAACCCAAGTCCATTGGTTGATTCATTCATCAGCTTATCGACTGGTAAGCCTTCTTGAACCGAACTCAACATAAACACACCACGAATCAAGGCAGGCTCTTCAAAACTGTTTTGTGCAAAAATTTCAGCTAAAAACTCGTCAAGATTAGCTTGTAGCACTCTTAATTGCTTTGGAAATTCAAAGATAAGCGCGCGTTTATCTAAATCGTCCTCTGTTTCAAGTATTCTAAGCATACGGGCATCAAGGCGCTCCAACATGCCATGAAATTCTTTGTTGAATAGAGAAATAACGCCTCTTTCATCATCCACTTCACGAGGGAACATGAAACCAAATAATTCCTCTCGCTCTTCCTTACTTAAATCGGCAAAAAACTCATTGAAACCGGCAACTAAATCCATTTTGGTGAGCAACACGTAAATCGGAAACTGCATGCCTAACTGGTTTTTCAGTTCTTGAAGTCTCGACTTAATTGCTCGAGCATGAAGACTTCGCTCGGTTCGAGTCTGAGACATCACGCTGGCTAAACTTATCGTAACAATCGCACCATTAATTGGTCTTTGCGTTCTATACTTTTTCAACAATCCTAAGAAACCATGCCACGCTTTAGAGTCGACCTTTTCTTGACTGTCTTGTGTCGTATACCGGCCAGCCGTATCTATAAGAACTGCTTTATTTGCAAACCACCAATCACAGTGGCGAGTGCCACCTACACCGGCAATAGAGTCAGAGCCAAGGCTGTCTCCTAATGGAAACTCTAACCCCGACTGCTTTAATACGGTTGTTTTCCCCGTTCCAGGAGGGCCAATCAACACATACCACGGTAAGTCATACAAGCTTCTCTTGCCTTTGTGTGTTTTCGTCACTACTTTGACAGCTTGCTCAATACGCTCGCGCATTAAGTCAATTTCACTTGCCGCTTCTTTATCTGATAGGCTATCAACCTCAAGCAACGTTTGAATACTTTCGTCTTCTTTCACCTTTTGCTTATGCTGCTTGGTAACGTTAAATATCGCCCAAAGCAACACCAACACTAGAATAGTGACTAGCCGTTGAAAGTCACTCTTTAGGGGCTCATATCCCGCTATCGCAATAAGTGGACCAACAACCCAAATGAAAATAGAACAAGCAGCGACACCTATAAGACCGAGAAACCATCTTTGAGTAAATATTCTGCCAATTTCTTTAATACGCATCTCTATCTACCTATTATTAATTCGCGACAAGAAGGTCGATTTCAATCCGGCGGTTAATAGCTCGGTTTTCATCACTACTGTTTTCAACTAATGGTCTTGCATCCCCCAATCCCTCGGGTATCACTCGCCCTTCTAATGCACTATTCGAGATCAGTTGTTCAGACATAGCAGTGGCTCGAGCTAATGATAGGTGCCAGTTCGAGGGATATTTACTCGTGAAAATAGGCCTATCGTCGGTGTGACCAGTAACAATGATCTTGCCTTGGGTCGACTCCAATGTTCTCGCAAGCTTAGAAATAACGGGTTGGATGTAAGCGACAACATCAGCACTACCTGATTCAAATAGATCTTGAGACTTTAACGAAATTCTTACCCTGTCTTGCAGCGGCTCAACATTGATTAGCCCCTTACCGATTTCAGTTGCTAGATACATTGAAATCTTTTCTGCAATTGGCGCTGATTTTGATTCTGACGTTGCATCTTGGTTAAGTTGTTGCGGTTGAATCAAATTGACTAATTGAGAAAAGGTGCGATTGGATGCCTTATTTAGCTCATAACTAAAATACATATATATGCAGACCAATAGTGCCGCCGTTACAGAACATACAACCCAAAGAGGAGCTCTATCAGAAGCCTTTGAGCCATTCAAAATGTGTTGGTCGATACTATTGCTTAGTTCCTGAGGGACTCCTCTCCCATAAGTCTTAAGAGTAGCAATAACCTGTCTTCTCAATTTCCGGTGCGATTCCAGTCCATTTTTTTCTAAACGGTATTGACCCAGAAACCCGAGAGATAAGCACACATACATTAGTTCAAGCAAATCTAAGTTCACATCTGGTTTCGCCATGCACTTATCAAGATGCTTAAAGAACGCTTCCCCACCTTGACTGCTAGCATAGAAGGAGCTAAGTAATGAATCGTGACTCCAGAATGAATTCCCACCCCAATTGGTGTTAAGGACAACTTCATCTAGTGAACAGCATAAACAATAACGAGCTGTATCAATGGTATCCAAATCAACGTCATGCTGACGTAATCGGTTCTCATAATCTCTAAGCTTTTGTGCCAATGTCTCTTTTAGAAACAACGGATCGGAATGAGTCGCTGTCGAGCGAATTTGACCGATAATAGATAACAGGCCATTCGCCTCTGCTAGTAGAGAGTTATTCCCATAAGCGACCACTGAATCATTGTTCACCAATTCAGGACTTTTTGAGATAACTACGGTATTATCCACAGACTTTTCTGATTGTGGTTTCGATGCGGGTGCTCTTCCACCCGGTGTTGGTTTTACTATCGTTTGTTCCATACAGAGCGCGCCTATTGATTAATACTCCAAAGCTCAAGTTCAGCATTCGGAAAATGCCCTGATAGGTGAAGCGCAATACCGCCACTATCTTTTAGCCTCATCCAAAATGGCCCTTTCTTGACAACTTCGAAATAGACATAGCCCGTTTGGTAAGGAATCTGTCTCGGGACGACACTCAACGGCACTACGTTTATACCGTTGATCTGATTATTAATTAGATCGCGAATCTGTTCTGCCGGGCCAAACTTGAGTTGCGCTGGGACCAGGCGTCTTATTTCATCTGTTGTGGTATCTGCTTTAATTGCTAGCACAAATTGGCATGACTCAAGCAAGCGTTTATCTGGAAGCGGCGTCACTTGAATACCGTATTGGCGAGGCTCCAACGGAAGTTTGGTCGCAGTTTGGTCAAGAACAACACTGAGGTACTGACTGAGTATCTGATTCAACTCGCTATAAACACTTGATACATCTAAGTGATCATACGCAAGCAAACTTGGGACTCTTTTAGTTTTATTAGAAAAAGTGGCTAACTCACCAATGTAACCTTTAAGTGTCGTCGCTAATTCCAGTGGATGTAACCTATCTAACTCACTGAAATGCTTTAACTTCGCCTCATATCGGTTCAACATTTGGAGCATGATGAAATCAACAGCAGATGCCGATGCAGATTTGCCCTTAATCAAGCGCTGCGCAATAACGTCAGCACGCATCTTTGTCATCGCGATAACGTTACGTAGATAAGCTGACATAACTTTATCGCTCAGGAGATTGATAAGCGGAGGAACGTACTCATCGTCTAGTATAATTTCCCCTTCAGGAGTTACCTCTTTGATCCTTAAGATAGGTAACTCCACATAACCCGCTAATTTGTCATTACTCGCTTTCAACTCAAGGTTGAGGGCTGCAACTTGGATGGTTTCTTCATCTTGTCCTGTAAGGTTATCTATCACGTCGATATCTTGAAGTACATAACGAGAGACGATCGATTCGCTTACATCCGAAACGTTTTTACCTGTAACACTTGAAAGAGGGAGAGTTATTTTTACTAACGTATTTTCAGTGTTTTTATCAATAAGTAGAGGCGAAACTGAATCGTTGGATATTAACGTATTAACCAACGTCATATCTGGCAAAACAGCTTCAAGATGCTCAAGTTCAATAAGACCATCTTTTAGCGCGTGTTTTTTTACTCGACATTTCCAAACTCCCCAATTGTAAGCCCCACCTAACTGATGTAAGCCCTTGAATTCTTGAGAGGTTGCGCGTTCTTGTTGTTGGAAGTGCTGGGGACGTAAAAACATTCCTTCGCACCAAGCCGTCTTGGAGTATTGCGTCATTTATAATTAGCCAACTAAACGTTATTTAACGACCAAAGACAGATCTTCTAACAATACTTGATATGTGTTGTAACCGGTCTTATCCACTTTAATGACTTGTCGCCAATTTGAGTTTTCAATATCTCGAAACGCGACGACAATGCCTAAATATTCTGTCTTTGGAGACATACTTGCTTGATATGTTTCTTTCTGACCTGGAGTTAATGAAACTTCATATTTATTCACTAAATCAGGTCCTAAGACTTTTTCACTTTCTTCATAAATAGAAAAAAAGTCCTGGCTTTCGAAAATGGTATTTGACGTTAATTCAAATACATACACCACTACAGGAGAAGGCCTGCCGTTTGAATCAGGATTAATGTTATGACTTGCTGCTATTTCTAAATCTGAGTATGGATCAACAACTAGGTTCGCTGCTGAGCACCCAAATAAAGCCATTGAAATTAATAACAAAATATATTGGTAAAACTTTTTCATCACCCTAATTCCTAGCCTTTGTTTTTTAATGCTAATTCATAGTGCTTAGCGAAGTCTTCTAAATAGAACGGAGACTCTTTATTGATAATATCATCGGATAACTTTTCATGAATATCCTCAAACCTCTTCCAACTTTGAGCATATTTTCTAGCTGGAATAACCTTATTGATAACCGTGTCTTTCGCTAAAGCATCTGAGTATATAGAAGTAGGTTCAACAAGTGACATAACACTCGAAACCGTACCTTCAACACCTTTCATTAAGGCTTGCTCATGACTTTCGATGTCATTAAATGCTTCTTTAATGGCTGCATTTGGCTTTAAGAAGCTAGCGGTTTGACGGTTATATAAGTTATGAATCGCATCTTCTAAGTTTGCAGAAAACTTTAAAGGGTTATTTTCTGACTTACGAAATGCGGTATGACTAAGTCGATTTGTTTGTTTAAACACTGCTCTGTTATGCAGCGTTTCCATTAAACCAACTAGCATCAAAGAAAATGACTCCCCCAGTTGCTCAAACCATTCCTCTCGGTTATCGCTGGGAATCATCATTGGATCTATACCCACCCCTCTAACAAAAGCCGCAAGTTCACCCCCATTGGTATCAAAGTTGGGAGTCGATAGGTGTTCTGATTGTCGGTCAACTTTCGGTAAAGTTTCAGATACGGTGCTCTGTTTTTCGGGCTTTGGGATATCAATAAAATCATCGACTAAACCAATATCTAGCTGAAAGTCAGAAGGAACACTTTCGTTTAAGAGTTCACTAGCACTAAGGCCTAGGTCAACAAATTCTGCTTCCGATGGACTTGAGACTACTTTAGGGGGTGCGCTAGAAAGATTTTTACTTGTCTTAAGACTGAATACATCTGTATCTGTTTTAATAGAAACTGAAATTTGATAATCCCCTAAGCTAACCATATCCTCATCGCTTAGTGCTATTTCATTTCCTTGACCCACAGGAGTTACAGCATTATTTACAAAAGTACCATTAGTTGAGAGGTCTTTTATCAAGTATTTGTCACCAAACTTAATCAGTTCTCCGTGGGTTCCGGATACCACTCTTTCAGGATCTGGTAGTGTCCAATCACATTGTTCAGACCTACCAAATGTAACCTTGGCATGTTCATCACTTGATTCAAACACGAACTCACTCTCAATCTCTGGAGTAAATTTGTGAAAACTTGTTATGGTTAAAACCAACTTCATGTAAACCTCGCCAAAGACCTGCTAGATATTATTTTTAATTTTATTATTAATTGCTTTCTTATTAACAGTAAGATTAATAAAAACCTTAATACTGCCATTGAAAATCATGCACGGAATAATGAATCATTTTTTTATCAAAGCAATCACGTATTGTTCAACAATTTTAATTATCCAACCAAGTTCAAATTTTTGAAACTTAGACTTTCATCAATAAAAAAACGAATGTTAGTTTGGCCGAGAAATTCTAACATAATGACTTTTCATTGAGCAGAAAGGTATATATTCCCCCATCATTTATACGGAGTTCTTGTGATGGAAGACAGTAATAAAAACAATTCTATAAATAACGAAGAAAGCGGAGATAAAACCAAAATTGTAAAGACTCAAAAACGAGACAATGCAATTAAATCAACCAAACTCACTAATAATGAAACCTCCGTTAAAAATAAAAATGAAACAAATACAAAACTGTCTCAAAAAGAAAACACTCCGTTAGTTAATAAGAAAAAAAACAATAAAGATGACTCATTAAATAATAACAAAGATGTTATTAACGAAAGCTTAATAGGAACGACCGTTAAAAATCGGTATGAAATTGAGTCGGTTATTGGGCATGGTGGGCTTTGCGATGTTTACTTAGCTAAAGATAAGATTCTTGAATCTTCAGGTTCAGAAACACCCTACGTTGCGTTAAAAATATTACAGAAAGAGTTTGCTTCTCAACCAGAGACTGCACGCATGTTAATACGTGAAGCTCAACAAACTCAAAGGTTAAGCCACCCTAATATCATTAGGGTTTTTGATTTTGGTGTAGATGGCGAAATATACTTTTTAGTTATGGAGTATATTAACGGAGAAACATTAGAGAGTTTAATACAGCGTTCTAGGCCCCATGGGCTGAAGTTTAATGCAACTTTATCAATCCTAAATCAGGTACTCGATGCACTCTCATATGCTCACTCTCTTGGTGTAGTGCACGCCGACCTAAAGCCCGCTAATGTGATTTTAACGTCTGAGGGTAACGTTAAGCTGCTTGATTTTGGTGTATCTAAAACTCATCAATTAAAGCAGGATCAATATGCGGCTAAACGTAAATCCGAAAATGTTGAAACGCTTGGTTATACTCCCAACTATGCATCACTCAACCTGTTATCCGGTAAGGAACCGAACTTAAGCGACGATATGTTTGCTCTATTTTGTATTGCTTACGAGCTATTGAGTTGCAAACACCCTTACGCAAGAACTCCAGTTAATGAAGCTCTTAAAAAGAAGATCAAGGTCTCTAAACCAACCAACATGCCTGCATCTAAGTGGCCAATATTTTCAAGCGTATTTTCAACTGGCATCATTCCGAACAAGCTGACCCCTGAACAGTTGAAACGCAAATTGAATATGCGCTATTGGCCTATCGCTAGCGGCGCGGCAGCGAGTATATTATTAGTTAGCGGCATTGTATTTGGTTATCAGCAGCAACAAGAAACCATCGCCAATTTGGAAACCGTTATTAGCAAGCAAAATGATCAAATTGCCGGACAAGAGTGGCAGCTTGATACGCCAGCAGAAAAAAGTTTGGCACTGATTGATAGTGAAAAAAGCTTACATCCAGTCGTTAAGGCTGGCTTATTACGCTTACACAAGACCTATATTCTCAGCGAGTTTGAATCTGAAATTGATCAGGTTTTGAATTCTGATGCCAACAACTACCCGAATTATGATGAAATTGAGTCCATACTTGATAAAGCAAAAACCTACTACCCTGACTCACATAAAATAGAAGTTCTTGCCTTAGATATTCAGTCAAGCAAGCACTCCACGTTACTTTCGATAGCAAGGCAAATCAACAGTCAACTTGAAAAATCTCGGTACAGTAAAGAAGACGGCAGTAAATCCATCTATGAGCTCAAGGATGAGTTAAATCAGATTCATCAAGGTTATCCTTTCACGCCAAGTTCGTTATCTAGCGATGTTTTCGGTCAGCACCTCACTGAAGCACTCAAGAAGAAAGACGCAGCTGCACTTGTTGCTCTTATTAAGGTTGGGAACACCTTCTTTTCAAACGTAGAAGAGCATCAAGAGAACTTACAGATAAGTAATGCGATGAAAGATGCAGTGCTGGAAATGAAATTATATGAGACAGCGCTAGATTCCAACAGCCCTCTACCGTTTCCAGAAGATGCCGCTAGAATCCTGTTCCAAGAAGAGTTTGAAAACTTTTATTCTCGCCTAGAAAAGGCAAGGACGACAACTCATCTCGATAACTTGGTGAAGGATGTGGATCTGTTCTCGAAAAACTTTCCTATTGGTTTTCAGGATGTTAACGATTTAAGATTCAAAACTGCTGATAAATACTTACGCTTCTCCGATATATTACTTAATAAGCGAAGGACTTCGAGCGCAAGACGCGCTATGAAGAAAGCCAACGAGCTTATGAAGCAAATAGAACAGGACTCTAAGCAAAGCTAGTAATACAAAAGGGACGCGAGTCCCTTTTTTGCCGTAGATTACTTGCCAATATGCAACTAGATTGCTAATTTATACTTGTACTTAATGAGGAGAGTTAGCCTTGACTGAAGGAATAGTCAAAGTTGGCGAACGTCTGGCGTCCGTATGTAACGATAGCCTTAAACTAGGACTGCAAGACACTTACCGACTCGGCGTTTTACGTGGAAACGTCCCCTTTGCTACTTGTGTTAAAAACACGCGAGTTGAAGTTTTTTCATCCCTACATTTCGACCATTGCCGTTTGGATATAAGTCAAAATATCTTTAACAATGACTTTCTTTTTGTAAGTTTATCTCAAGCGACAAGCAAACTATTTCTGCTCAAATACTGGTTATGCCATTCATACCTTCGGCTAAGCCTTCATTATCCGAAACATTCCTCTACCTCAACGTTTAATAGGGGTATACATGATTAATTTTGATGTTCTCAATACATACATGGATAACGACGTAGATCTGATCGTCACTGTTTTTTCTACATACCTTGAAGATCACACGAATGATATAGAGCGTATAGATGAGCTATATGCAAGCAAATGTTGGTCAGAACTCTATCTATTAGCTCATAGTTTAAAGGGCATTCTAGAGAGTTTCGGAGAAGACACCGCGGTCATTGCGTTTCAAAGAATAGAAGAAAAAACCAGAAACGATACAGCGCCAGATAGCTCAGATATAGCTATAGTTACTAAAGAGCTAGCTGCAATTAATCAACAAATCTTCACTTACTTGAAGAATATGCAATAAAGAAATTCAAGGCTTAACTGGGGGAAATATGGCAATGAATAATAGCAATTTCAGGGAGTTGATTGAGTCTCTCAAAGACTTAACACCAACTCAAAAAAGGTACTTACTTAGCCGTACAAAGATGGCGCTAGATGATGAAAGTAATATGTTAAACATCAGTGATATTCTAACACCAGAAGAGTTGGAGGCGTTACTATCACCGGCACCAACAACGAATACAAAATAACAATGATGTACAACGCAACCGTCAGATTAACGCTAGGGACCAAGTGAAGCAAATCGACTTTGCTTGGTTGTTAGTTTCTCTCCCTATTCCTTTTCACTACAACAAACGTATTGTTTTCGAAACCTTTTTCCAATGTAAACAGGTCAGATAATTGAGCGACTAACATCAGTCCGCGACCTGAGGAGGACCAACTATCGTCATCCATTAAGTTAGGTGCCTCAATCTGTTTATTTTTATGTTGGATGAACGTCTTTTCATTGATCGGCGCTCCGCAATCAGAGACTCTCAGTTCCACGAAACCGGACACTTGGTCATCCCCAACCCTACACTCCACTTCAATTGGTAGGCCTTCTATTTCACTGTAAGAATGAATATAAGCGTTATTCATGAGTTCAACGACACAAAGCTCCAATGATTGAATTGCATTTAAGGGGATTTGATGACCCATCAAAAACCGAACAACGTCTTTGCTCGCACTTCGTGAGTGAGTAAGGGAGCTCCCGTAAGTTCGTTTAAATTCGCTCTTTGACATTCTTTTCCTTAAAATCGACCCTCTCACCATGCCATTTTACCTGTAAAAGGCTGGCATCATCATCAAACTCATCTTCGTTATGCCAAGATTGTACTTTTTTAAAGACGTCTCCCACTTGGTCTTCAACTGTCAGCGTGCAAACAGCTTTTATACTCGATGCCAATCGTTGTAGTGAAAACATCTCCTCACCCTGCCTCGCTTCAATCAAACCATCCGAATAAAGCCACAATGCATCGCCCTCATCCAGACTAATTTGGTTACCGATATATTCCATCGGCTGCATTGCACCAACGATAAAGTTATCGTCACCTATCTGTTCCATCGTTTTCGTACTCGTTCGCCAAACTAAGATCCTGGGGTGGCCAGCCGTGCAATAGCTAAGTTGCCCTGATTTTGTGTTAAGAATGGCGTAAGCCATAGTAAAGTAAAGTTGACTGTTTCTAGTTTGCTGATAACGCCGATTTAGCCGTTCAATCACAGATGCAGGCTCACTTACGCAATAGCCGTCATCTCTCAACTCCATCGTGATCGAATCAGGCCCCTGACTTTGAGATAGCGTCTGTTGTATAGAAAAAGCCATCAAAGCTGAAGAAATACCATGACCAGAAACATCAAATACATAAAACGCAACATGTCGTTCATCGAGCTCTAAATACCCCAACATATCACCACCAATCTGGGAGCATGGTTTGTAGACATAGCTAAAATTTACATTCTGAATAGTTGATTCAGCAGGGAGTAGTTGCTCCATCAGATGACTAGCAGACTGTAGGTCTTGGTGAATTGTTTGATAGGCCGCATCTAGCTCTTTATTTCTCTCAACGAGTTTGTTGTGCAGTTCTAAAGTACGAAACCCCGCACGGATTCTGGCCTGAAGTTCCTCTACAGACGTCTTCTTATCTACGAAATCATCTGCGCCAGCATCAATGCCTTTCACGATCGAACTTTGGTCATTTCTAGAAGACAGTAGAACAAAGAAAATGTAACGTTCGCTAACTTTAGATTTTAATTGGCGACACAATTCAATACCATTAATTCCAGGCATCATTAAATCACTCAGCACAAACTGAATATCAGGGCGGTGGGTTAGCACCTCAAGCGCCGCTCTTCCGTCTTCAACTGCAACCACTTCATAGCCCTGCTTTTCCAATGCACTGCTGATGTAAAGCAGTACTGTTTTACTATCATCGACCAAAAGAATGGGTTTCATCTTCCTCCTTAATACGGTTGCTTTACTGGCTAACGCAAAACACTAGTCACTGACTGCTCATTTCTAAAACGGCTGTAGTCTTCGGCTAATAATTGGTGTTGATATCGAGTGTAAGACAACGCTTCATTAGAAATTAGTATCTGATGCTCTTTTTCGATTAACTGACTTTGCAGCCTTTCAATCTGTTCATTCTGCTGTGTGTAATTGAGGTACAGTGCGAATAGACCAAAAACCGAAACCATTAACAGGGCGATTAGAATATTGTTGATAGTTTTCACTTGAATACTCATGACCTCTCCTTGTCTATTATTAGACTTTCCATGATGAAAGAGAGCGTCTACGGACCAAGAGCCCAAGGCTCTAAAACGCAACGAAGCAAATTGAGGTTGTTTTTCCAATTATAGGCGATAGGAGAAGAAATAAGAAAAATCTGAAAAAATTTGAATATCCTGCTGAGTTAAGAATCGGTAAGGTGGTAGCAGCGAGCTATCATCCACTCGCTGCAATACATTAACTCTGAAATGCAGGTCTAGCTAAAATTTGGTTATACCATCGAGCAATGTTTGGCGACGTCGATAGCACATCAATTTCTAGGCCTTTAATTGCGAAACTGATCAAGATAAAGCCTGTTATATCGACAATAGTAAAATGGTCTACGGCGATAAAATCATTATGTTCAAGACGCTTGTCTAAGACAGGCAGAAATTCGTAGACGCGTTGTTTTGATTCTTCGCCCCATGCTTCAACACAACGTTCTCTGTCTCCATAAACTCCGGTCATGTTTCGAAACGCCTGAAATGCCGCATTTAGTCCTTGGAACTCCACCACACGATGCCACATTTCTACCTGAGCACGTTCGAGCTGGTTAGCACCAAACAGCGCCAGATCATTTCCAAACGCTTCATCTAGGTAGCGACAAATCGCCACGCTTTCACAGATCGTCGTACCATCATCCAGTTCCAGCAGAGGCACTTTGCCATTCACGCTTTTCGATTTAAACGGTTCAGATAGGTTATCGCCCTCACGAACGTTCAGCGCAATTCGCTCAACCTCGCCACCGATTTCCTTCAGAAAAATGCTAACTCGCTTACAACTTGGAGTCATTGCGGTTTCATAGAGCTTCATTTCACATCCTTTTATCTTTTTCTAACCGATTGGTTAGGATATACTGTAGTCAGTTTATAAACGATCAGTCAAGAACTTCACTATCAAAAATTTTCAAACAGTTGTGGGTCTGTTTGCTGAGCGAGATTTTTGATGCCGTTTGTGAGTTCACATGAATTTGGGGGCTGATACCCAAGAATAGATGGGTATTCATCATATTGGTTCAGTTCTAACGCTAGAGGTTCTCTGTACCATCCCTCCAAAGCAATTTAATTACCCAATAAGCAGACCCAGGCAGGTAATTTATGGCAAGAAAAGCCAACTTCGACCGAGATGAAAAGCTTCTCGTGGCTATGGATGTGTTTTGGCGCAAGGGCTTTGCGAACACGTCTATCTCGGATCTCACTGACGAACTGAACATCAACCGCTTCAGTCTTTACAACACCTATGGTGACAAGCAACAGCTCTACTACGAAGCGCTCGATACTTACTTAAAAAAGGTCTCGCTACCGTCACTGAATGATTTGGAAAAAGACGACGCGTCTTTACCTGAGTTGGAATCGTTCCTTAAATCTTTTGCTGATCTGCAACGCAAACGCAGCTGTGGGTGTTTTATCCAAAATGCGTTGATTGAGCACGCTGGTGAAGACGATGATGTACTGCGCAAAGGGCATTTTTTGTTTGACCATCTTATCGACATCATTGCGGATGCGCTGACCAATGCACAAAAAGAAACCTTAGTGCCGAAAACGCTGAAACCAGAAGAGCTTGCTCGTTTTGTTCTCAACAACATGCAAGGTATGCGCGTACTTGGCAAAGCCAAACGTTATGCCGACTTGGATACGGCGCTTTCCTGCTTGCTGGTTTTGATTAGGAAGTGACATGTCGATTGAAGTGATAGCAGTACGTCTTACCAAAGGCATGGACTTAAAGCTGAGCCTAGCGAAATTGGTCGAGCAGCATGGTATCAAAGCAGGCTCGATTGCTTCATGCGTTGGTTGTGTCACTGACCTCAACCTTCGTTTGGCAGGTGCAGAGAGTACGTTAACCAAACAAGAGCCATTTGAAATCGTCTCTGTGATGGGAACACTAACGCCTGAGCATCAGCACGTTCATATCTCGGTGTCTGATCGTGATGGACGAGTTTGGGGTGGGCATTTGCTGGAAGGCACAGTGATTGATACTACCGCAGAATTGATCATCCATTCTTACTCAGAGCTTGAGTTCACTAGAGCGATGGACGACTCGACTGGCTATACCGAACTACAAGTGAATCCTTCCGAATAATTAAAAGCTCCAGAGCCATACTGTGGTGTCTCTGGAGCTTTATTCGCTTATCTCTTACGCTAAGAATTTACTCATATCGAGCAGGCAAATTTCTAGGATCATTCTTCGACTAAATAACAAACCTGATTATCGTCGACCGTTACTTGCCAAGTTTTTAGACAGTACGCTTCATCTTCCAAACACTGCCCACTCTTTAAACTGAAATGCTGTTTGTACAGTGGTGATGCAACACACATCTCACCATCGATATCACCGACGATCCCTCGACTCATCACATAAGCCTTACCAATTGGGTCCCAATCCTGAACAGCGTAAACACCGTTATCGGGAATGTAGAATAACGCGACATGCTCGCCTTCAATCAACACCGTGGCACCGATGAACGGCATTAGGTCATCAAGCTGACACAATTTCACTTTAGTTAAAGCTGCCATTTACACCTCCTGTTTCACGGGAATACGCTGACCGCGCACACGTTGGTACGGCAAGACTTTGCTGCCCGACGTGCTGTTCAAGAAAGGACGGAAGCGTTGCAATTTTTGAGGATTATCCAACGTGCTCTTCCACTCACACTGATAGGTATCTACGACTCGTGCCATTTGTTCATCCAAAGAGTCACATAGGTTGAGAGAGTCATCCAAAATCACTTGTTTAAGGTAATCTAAGCCCCCTTCCATGTTCTCCATCCACACCGACGTACGCTGCAAGCGATCTGCGGTGCTGACGTAGAACATCAATACTCGGTCGATCATGGTGATCAACTCTGATTTGGATAGGTCGGATGCAAACAAATCAGCGTGTCGTGGTCTCATGCCGCCATTACCACAAACGTATAGATTCCAGCCGTTTTCGGTGGCGATCACCCCAATGTCTTTACTTTGCGCTTCTGCACACTCGCGAGTACAGCCCGATACGGCAAACTTAAGCTTATGGGGCGCTCGCAATCCTTTGTAGCGGCTCTCTAACTCAATAGCTAATCCGACCGAGTCATCAACACCATAGCGACACCAAGTAGAGCCGACGCAAGATTTCACGGTGCGCACCGATTTACCGTAGGCATGCCCTGTTTCAAAACCAGCATCAATTAAGGTTTGCCAGATTTCAGGAAGCTGTTCTAACTGCGCGCCAAATAAATCCACGCGCTGACCGCCAGTGATTTTGGTGTACAGATCGTATTGCTGAGCAACTTCGCCTAGCACGATGAGTTTGTCTGGTGTGATTTCGCCGCCCGGAACACGAGGTACAATCGAGTAAGAACCATCTTTTTGCAGGTTTGCCATAAAGGCATCATTAGAATCTTGCAGAGATTGATGCTGTGGCTCCATGATGTGTTCATTCCACAAAGAAGCAAACACAGATGCTGCCGTAGGCTTACAGATATCACACCCATACCCTTTGCCATGCAGTGCAATTAAGGTGTCAAAGTCTTTGATTTGTTCCACTTGGCAAATATGAAACATCTCTTGGCGACTGAGCTCAAAGTGCTCACAAAGGTGGTTGTTAACCTCTACCCCCATGGCTGCTAATTGAGTATCCAATACCGATTTGACCATATTGCTACAACCACCACAGCCAGTACCGGCTTTGGTGTTGGCTTTAAGGTCCGTCAGGTTGGTAGTGCCGGCTTGAATCTCGGCAACTAAGTCACCTTTTGTGACGTTGTGACAAGAACAGATGATGGCGCTGTCTGGCATCTCTCCATCAAGCATTCCGGTATCAAACAACAGGTTCGCGGCGTGGTCTGGTAGAACCGTTTTGTTCAAATAACACTGTAAGAGCGCATCGTAATCGCTGTTATCACCGACGAGAATCGCACCAAGTAATTGGTTACCGCTCGCATCAACCACCAGCTTTTTGTAGATGCCTGCGACCGCATCTTGCAAGACCATTTCTTGAGCACCTTCGGTTTGCATTTGTGCATCGCCGATAGACGCCACATCCACCCCAAGTAGCTTGAGCTTGGTGCTCATGTCTGCACCTTTAAAACCTTCGCTCGGCATCCCAGTCAAGACATCGGCAGTGGTTCTCGCCATGGTGTAACCGGGTGCGACTAAACCAAAGATCTTCTGCTCCCAAAGGGCACATTCGCCAATCGCGTAAATGTTCTCATCGCTGGTTTGGCATTGGTTATTAATCACAATGCCGCCTCGCTCGCCTATTTCTAGCTCAGCCAGCCTTGCCAACTCATCTTGAGGACGAATGCCTGCGGAGAAGACAATCACATCCACTTCGAGAGGATCTTTGTCTTTAAACACCATACGATGCTTAGCCGTTTCACCATCGCAGATTCGTTCCGTACCCGTTGAGGTGTGAACGGTTAGCCCTAGCGCTTCAATCTTCTCTTTTAGCACTAAGCCAGCACCATCATCTAACTGTACAGGCATCAGGCGAGGCGCAAATTCAATGACGTGAGTTTCTAACCCCAATAGTTTGAGTGCGTTTGCCGCTTCTAAACCCAACAAGCCGCCACCAATCACTGCGCCTGTTCTTGCGCCTTCACATGCCTTTTTGATTTGTGAAAGATCATCAAGCGTGCGGTAGACAAACACGTCGTCGCGGTCTTTACCTTCAATTGGCGGCACAAATGGGTACGAACCAGTAGCGAGCACAAGTTGGTCGTAACCCAGCACATCTTCACCATCAAGCAGAAGGCGCTTTTGCTCTCTGTCGATGCCTGTTACTTGGCTGCCAAGTACGAGTTGGATGCCATGCATGTCGTACCATTCTTGGTTACTCAGCATCAAATCATCATGAGACTTACCCGCAAACAAAGAGGACAACTGTACACGGTCATAGGCGATAAAACGCTCTGCACCAATCACGGTAATTCGGTGCTCCAAATGCGCGTTTTTCTGCACTAATTGCTCGACGAGGTGTTGCCCGACCATACCGTTGCCTACCACAACGATGTGGCTCAATGCGTTCTTTACTGGGATCGTTAAAGGACTGTTCATCTCTGCCTCCTTATGCCGTTTGCGCTGCGGTTTTGGGTTTGTCTTCTTTCGAAGCAGGAATCTCGACTTTGGATTGCTTCTCGTAAAGGAACTTCAGCACCGCTTGTCGACACTTCTGATACTGCGCATCATCTGCCAGTGCGACACGCTCACGAGGGCGAGGTAGATTTACTTCTAACACTTCTCCAATGGTTGCTGCCGGTCCGTTAGTCATCATCACGATTTTGTCAGATAGCAGCACCGCTTCATCCACATCGTGAGTAATCATGATGACGGTGTTGTTTAGCTCGGCTTGAATCTTCATCAGTGCATCCTGCAAATGCGCACGAGTTAACGCATCCAATGCGCCAAATGGTTCATCCATCAACAAAACCTTTGGTTGAAGTGCCAGTGCTCTCGCAATGCCGACTCGCTGCTTCATGCCCCCAGAGATTTCATCCGGCTTTTTGTGCGCGGCATGCTGCATTTGAATCAGCTCTAAATAGTGATTCACTTGCTCCTGAATCCACGCTTTGCCCTTTTTGCCAGCAATTTGTTTTACTGCGAGCTCAACGTTTTGATATACGGTGAGCCAAGGCAACAATGAATGGTTTTGGAACACCACTGCGCGGTCAGGTCCCGGTCCAGCTACTTCTCGTCCATCGACGATCACGCCGCCGTCTGTTGGCATGTGCAGCCCTGCGACTAAGTTCAATACCGTTGATTTACCGCAGCCAGAGTGGCCAATCAGCGATACAAACTCACCTTTATTGATTTGTAAATCAACGTTCTTAAGCGCGATGAACTCGCCATCTGGCGTTGGGAATCGCATCCCTAAACGCGTTAGATCTAATAATGCTTTTTCCATGATCGTTTCCCTTATCTCAACGCTTGTTGTTTATTCCAAGACAGCCACTTTTGAAGTTGCAACATGCCTCTATCGAGCATCAATCCAATAAAGCCGATTGTGATGACAGCCACCATGATGCGCCCCAATGATGCTGAACTGCCGTTCTGGAATTCATCCCAAACGAACTTGCCTAACCCCGGGTTTTGAGCGAGCATTTCTGCCGCAATCAACACCATCCAAGCGATACCTAAAGAGAGACGTAAACCTGTGAAGATCATTGGAATGGCTGAAGGTAAAACGATAGTGCGAATGTGCTGCCACCACGAAAGTTGAAGCACTTTACTCACGTTGATTAAGTCTTTATCAACGCTCGTTACACCCACTGCGGTATTAATCAGCGTCGGCCATAAGCTACACAGCGCTACAGTGATCAGAGAGTTGATGAACGACTTAGCAAACATTGGGTCATCACTCACATAAGTGGCACTTACAACCATAGTGACGATAGGCAGCCAAGCTAAAGGTGATACGGGCTTGAGCAGTTGAATGATTGGGTTGAACGCTTGATACAGCCCTTGATTAAGACCAAGCACGATGCCAAGCGGAATCGCGATAACCGTCGCCAGCAAAAAGCCCGCAGTTACGGTCACTAAGCTTGTTATGATTTGGTCGAAGAACGTCGGTTTACCTGTGTAGGGACGAATCTTCACTTCCGCGTCCGGATTCTTGGCTAACTTCGCAGCATTACGTTTTTCCTGACGCTCGATAAACGCTTGTTCCTTTTCTCGCTCTTGCCAATGGTCATCGACAAGGTTGCTGAACTGCTGAAAAGTTTGCACAGGTCCCGGTAGCGTACCTAATGAAGTTTGCACTTCTCTCGCTGCTAAGTGCCACATTGCCAAAAAGATCAGCAAGCCAATGACGGGCAAAAGCACCAGCCGACTTCGGTTCACTACCTGCTTAGCAGGAAAAAGGGAAATGACATTACTAGACATACTCACTCCTAAGAAATTTACATCCTTGTTGCCACAAGCGAATTCCCTCGCCTGTGGCGTTTATCGTTATGGTTAAACCTTGTCTTTTCCTTTAAGCCCGATAGAGAACTTCTCTAGATATTTATTTGGCTCGCGACCGTCATAAACGATGTTGTCGATAAAGTGTGTTTGTGGCGCACGGAAACCATCTTCAGCACTAAAATCTGGGAAGTCTTTTTTGCTCAACACACCATCTTCAATTAGCGCTTGAGCTGCTTGTTGGTAGATATCTGGACGGTAAACCTCTTTTGCGACATCCATGTACCAATCATCGGATTTCTCGCTTGAGATCTGTCCCCAGCGACGCATTTGGGTCAGGTACCAAATCGCATCGCTGTAATACGGATAAGTGGCGTTATGACGGAAGAACACGTTGAAGTCTGGCACGTCTCGTTTGTCGCCTTTCTCGTATTCAAATGTGCCCGTCATCGAGTTAGCAATAACTTCGGCATCGGCTCCAACGTATTCGCTTTTTGATAGCATCTTCACTGCTTCTTGGCGGTTGGCATTGTCGTTTTCATCCAACCAATGTGCCGCTCGAATCAAGGCTTTCACTACGCGAATGTGCGTGTTTGGATACTTCTCAGCCCAAGCTTTGGAAACACCAAACACTTTCTCTGGGTTGTTCTTCCAGATCTCGTAATCGGTCACGACTGGCGTACCAATACCTTTGAATACGGCTTGTTGGTTCCATGGTTCGCCTACGCAGTACCCTTTGATCGTGCCCGCTTCCATTGTTGCTGGCATTTGTGGTGGCGGTGTAACACTCAAAAGAACGTCAGCATCCAACTGGCCACTGTTATCGCCTGAGTCTGGTGCGTAAAAACCTGGATGAATCCCACCTGCCGCTAACCAGTATCGCAACTCATAGTTGTGCGTCGATACAGGGAACACCATCCCCATGTTGAACGGTTTGCCTTTATCCAGATAGCTGTCGACCACAGGCTTCAGTGCATCCGCTTTGATTGGGTGAACTGGCTTGCCATCTGGTTGCTTTGGAATGTATTGCTTCATCTGCTCCCAAGTATCATTGGAAACCGTGATTGCGTTGCCGTTCAAATCCATACTGAACGCAGTAATCACTTCTGCTTTTGTGCCAACACCAATCGTTGCGCCCAATGGCTGACCAGCAAGCATGTGCGCGCCAGCAAGCTCACCATCGATGACTCGGTCTAAAAGCACCTTCCAGTTTGCTTGCGCTTCTAAAGTGACGTACAAGCCTTCGTCTTCAAAAAAGCCTTTCTCATAAGCAACCGCCAGCGGTGCCATATCGGTTAACTTAATAAAACCAAACTTCAGGTCTTCAATTTCTGGCTCACCCAACTCAGCCTTTACGCTGACCGTGGTGAATACCGATAACGAAATTGCTGACACTTTCAGCATCGAACTCCATTTCATTGGTTTGCTCCCATAAAAAAAGCGCCACTACTCCGAAGAGCAGTAGCGCCGTTGCTAAGTCTACAATTACCGCCGTTGATAATTGAGATAAGCGATTCAACAATAAACCCAATTCTTCTAATCCAATTACTGTGCCAACTTATTTTTCACAGTAAATACAATAGATTAGTATATCTTGCCGTTTGTTATTCCCTGTTATTGCTTGCTGATAGTGCAACACGCACCACGTTAGAAAACGCACTATAACCCCAAAGTAGTAGAACGACTAATCAAGCACCTCCAAAGTAGTTATCAAATTCTTGGCAACTTGTGCGAGCGTTTGGCTCGATTGCATGGCTGAATTTCTTAGCGCTTTATAAGCCTGTCCTTCATCAACGCTGTGCATCTTCATCAGCAGACCTTTCGCTTTTTCCACCAGCTTGCGCTCTTCAATCTTATTGGTCAGTAATTCAATTTCCGATTGCATACTTTCGAATTTCGCTCTCACTAATGTCGCATGTTCAATCCAAGGTTGAAGTGCAAACTCACTATCGTGCGGCATAAGAACATAGTCCATTTTTTCTGATAAACGATTGATATCATTAGATGATAACTGCTTTAAGACGATAAGAAGTGGTGCCGATTTTCTGCGGCAGAAATCGACGATCAAACGCAGTTCCGCGGTTGGTTGCTGCCATCCAACCACAACGCTTGCTGACGGTTCTCGTTGCATTAACGTTTCTAGTTGTGCCAATTGGCAACCCATGATGTTGTCGTAATCTTTGCTCAATAAGCCGGACAATCGAGCCTGCTCTTGGAGGCTATCACAGCATACTATGATGGGTGTTTTTGACGTTGATTGAGTCATGCACATTCCTTGTTTATATCTCACTCACTAAGAGAGACATAACAAGGAATGTGCCAACTAAAGTAGAAGCCTTTTAACTAGAAGCGAGATGTTCTTTGAAGAAGCCGAGTGTGCGTTCCCAAGCGAGCGCCGCTTCTTCCGGTGCGTAGCGTGCTGTTGAGTCGTTATGGAAGCCGTGGTTGACGTTCTCATACATTAACGCCTGATATTGCGCATCGTTCGCGATTAATTGCTGCTCATAGGCAGGCCATGTGTCGTTGACGCGCTTATCGAGCCCTGCGAAGTGAATCATCAACGGCCCTTTGACCTGCTTTTGAATCTCTTGCGCCGCTGGTGTTCCGTAGAAAGGCACACCTGCATCCAGCTCTTCTGGCATTACCGCTGCAAGCATATTGACGATGTATCCACCGAAGCAGAACCCAACCGCGCCCAATTTACCGTTTCCACCCTCGTATTGTTTTAGGAAGTTAGCGGCTGCAATAAAGTCTTGTTCGATCTTGGCTCTGTCCATCTCTTTCTGCATTGCGCGACCTTCATCGTCGTTCCCCGGATAGCCGCCGAGTGGATAAAGCGCGTCTGGAGCGAAAGCAATAAAGCCGTCCTTTGCAAGTCGTCTTGCGACGTCTTTGATATAAGGGTTCAGGCCTCGATTTTCATGAATCACCAACACGGTCGGCGATTTCAAGGTCTTCTTCTGTGGCATCACCAAATAACCACGCCCTTCTCCATGCCCATTTGGAGATGGAAAGGTTTCGTAAGTTGCTTTGATGTCAGGATCGTTAAATGAAACTTGTTCTGCGAGTGCGTAATTCGGGGTTAGCGCGTCGACCAGTGCTGTCATGCTAAAGCCAAGCACCGCAAGGCCACCCAGCCTATTTAGAAACTCACGGCGCGAGATTTTTCCGTGGGCGTATTCGTCGTACCAATCGAAGGCTTCTTGCGGGATCGGATGAGAAGCCTTTTCACTAGGAGTGGTATACTTTAGAACCATTATCCATGTCCTCTGTGTCTTACCATATGGGATTTTCTCATTCTCAAAAGCGAAGCGAGAAACGAACGCGATTGAGGCTAAAACTGCGGTTTCACCACTCTGATACGGAGCAAGGTGGTGAAACACATCATTGGCGAGCTAAGATCTTTTACCTTCTTCAAACAATAGATAATGGATTCAGATTCAACAACTTTGCGCCGTTGGTTTTACATTAATTGACAATAGTACGTTATTGCTGGCCGCAATAGGCTTGCCAGTAAGAAAAGGCACGTTCGAATGCTTTTTCTCTGTCGTGCATTTGTGCAAACAAGACCACTGTCATGGTAGCAAGAACCGTATTTGCCATTTGGTTCATGTCGTCTTCTGACGTCCCAAATGGGCAGTTCGCAGGCATTGGCACCTCAGACAGCATTTGCTCCGTCCAGTAATGCGATGTCACGCCGCTTGTTTGGCTTAACCATACGGTTTGGCTTACTTTCGGGTTGTATTCGGACTCACCCGATTGTCCTTTGAATGACACAACGGCATGAGCGGTTTTGCCAATCTCGAATTCGACTTCAGCATGAAGTTGTTGAAACCCGGGATGAAAGCTACCACGAATACCAACCGTCGCCTGCCCCGGATTCAATGCTCGAACCACGGTATTAATCGGCGTTCTAAGCCCATAACGATTCTTCCAACCGATCATGGTTTCTGCTTGGGGTGCAAACGAACTCAGCGGCAGATACACAATGTTTTGTGTTTCTAAGACACGTTTTGCGTCTTCGGCTGATTCCGCTTTCTTGATAGCAAACTTGTCGAGGTAATCTTCGGCATGCAAACGACCAGATTGACGGTCATGATAGCCGTGCATCAGCACTTTGTGGCCATTATCGGCGAGGATCTTCGCTGCCAACAGGTGCCAAGGCTGCCCTGCCGCTTCACGTTTGCCTGCATAACATGGCCAGTCAATGTCTGCACCAATAGCAGGCATGCGGGATTGGAATGCTTTCACAAAGCCAGCGATTTCTTGTTGAGTCTCGTTCTGTACGCGGATCAGCATCAATAACATCGCCATCTGATCATCATCGCACTCACCGTTTAGGTATTCATCCATAACTCGAAACGCTTGGTCAAAGTTCAGTGGTTTTCTACCACGTTCGCCACGACCGACTGTTCTAATACATTCCAAAATGCTGCTCATATTCCCTCGTATTCCGTCACTGACTGTACGGTTTCTATTAGTTGTTCGCGCAGTTTGACAACTTCTCCCATCACAATCAATGCTGGGCTCACGCCTTTAAGTGTAATCGATAAATCATTGAGCTGATTGAGTTGTGTAACATGCACTTGTTGTTGAGGGCTGCAACCATGAGTGATGATCGCGACTGGAAAATCTTCTCTCAAACCAGAGCCTATTAAACCCGTTTGTATTTGCGATGACTTTTCTAACCCCATATAGAAGACTAACGTTTGTCCGCTTTGCATCAGTTGGCTCCACGCTTCAAATGCGCCTGTTACCACTTGCCCCGTCACAAAGGTAACGCTACGAGCAACGCCACGATGAGTCAGCGGAATCAAGCTGTTTGCTGAACATCCAATCGCAGCGGTAATGCCGGGAATGACTTCGTACGCGATTGAGTGTTTGACGAGTGCTAACGCCTCTTCACCTCCACGGCCAAATACAAAAGGATCTCCCCCTTTTAAGCGTACAACTCGCTTTCCTTGTTGAGCGAGCGATACCATCAAGTCACAAATTTCTTCCTGACCAATACTAGGTTGTCCGCATCTTTTGCCCACGTAAATCCAATCGGCTTGTGGCGAAGCCAACTCCAAAATATCTTTGTTAACCAAACGGTCGTACAACAGAACCTCTGCCGACACAATCGCTTTCACTGCCTTCACGGTTAACAAGTCAGGATCGTGCGGCCCTGCTCCGACAATCGAGACAAAACCTTTGTGGTTCGCGTCGAGGTCTATTGAATGGTCTTCTAAAAGTTGGTTCAGTTTGATTGCTTGATCATGCTTAGAAAAGCGAGACGAGCGTTCTTGTTTCTGACTCGCTTGTCCTTTCTTAAACCAAGACTTTTGATAAGGCGCTTCCATGTGCTTATCCTCTTTATGACTTACTTTATTTGAATCGCCAGACTTTGCTGGCTCGCTTGCTGTTTGCCCTTTTGATGCTGATGGCTGTCGACCATTTGTTTGATTTGAGAAACGCACGAGCCACAGTTAGTGCCGCATTTGAGTTTGTTTTGAAGTTGAGTCAGTGAAGTGCAGTCTTGCTTCTCCATCGCGTCATGTATTTGTTTATCGGTGACGCGGAAACAACTACAAACCAGTTTGGCGCTACTTTGCGATTGAGTGATGGTAAGCAGTTGCGATAGCTCCATCGGTTTGCCAATCAAGCCGGTAAAGTTGGTGTAGTCGGTTTGAATCGGTTCACTAGACACCACTAAAACAGAACGAATGATACGCACGTCTCCAACAAGGTCGTAATCCACCGCGAGCCAACCCTGGGCAATATCTATCGTAATTCTGCGGCTCTTTTCCGTTCGACAAAAACTCTGCTTCTTTGGTCGCTTATCGTGTGCAAAGCGCCAAATGCCCAAATTGCTTTCTGCTTGAAATGCGCTGTACAGAAATTTACCGGAATCAAACTGTGTACCGATGAACATACCGTAGGTTTTTACCGCCGCATCTTGCACTTCAACATAAGATGACTTAAACGCAGGTTGCCCAGAAATAGGGTCTTTTGCGCTGTTTACTATCGCGTTAACACTGCTTTCACCGCCATATCGACCCGCCCAGTGCATTGACATAAACAGCTCTTGAAAACCCAAACCTTCATCAATGGCAACTTTGGCATAAATACCAGTGTTTGAAGTAGGCTGAAACAGCTTGGTGAGTTGTCCTGCTTTTAAGCGATTTTGAGTGGCAGAGAGTGTGTTCATGTACACGGTTGGTTCTAACTCAGAGGCGGCAAGGTGTGCGATATGCCCTGTGCGCGTCATGGTATGCCATTGGTCGCGTTGCCTGCCCGTATTGAGCCACCAGCCTTTTGTTCTTTCTAAACGCGTTGGAGATTCACTGGTCACGACAAAACGCGCTTTACCATCTGGGTGCGAATAGACGCCATCAGCAAAAGGACGCTCTCCTCCCCATTGTGTCGGCACCCACTCTTCGTATTCTTGCTCGGTTAAGTTGGCGTATTGAGAAAGATCTAGCTTCAATGGTGAATCTGCATTCATGCCTGTCATCGCCGCATATTCACTGAATACCGCTCGCTCAGAAGTAAATGCAAAACCATTTTGTGTCTTTTCTAATGCACACAGAGCTTGTCCGACTTGGCTTATCGCCCACCAATCTGATTTTGCTTCACCCGGAGGCGTTTGAAACTGGCGCTGCCTTGAAAGTCGACGCTCAGAATTGGTCACCATGCCTTGCTTCTCCCCCCAGCCAGCGGCGGGCAGCAATAGGTCCGCGTAATGCGCTACATCCGAATCCGCTGTGATATCGGAAACAATCACAAACGGACAAATCTCTAGTGCACGTTTTACCAATTGGTTATCTGGCAAAGAGACAACAGGATTGGTAGCCATAATCCACAGAACTTTAATCTCACCACGTTCTACCGCCTCAAACAGTTCAACGGCTTTTAAACCGGGCTGAGTGGCAATTTCTGGTGAATCCCAGAACGCCTGCACTTGCTTGATAGACTCTGCGTCAAAAGCACGATGAACCGCTAATTGATTTGCCAAACCACCCACTTCTCGTCCACCCATCGCATTCGGCTGACCTGTAATAGAAAATGGCCCGCAACCTGACTTGGCAATTTTACCTGTCGCCAAGTGTGCATTAATAATGGCATTGCCTTTATCGACACCATTTTCGGCTTGGTTAACCCCTTGGCAAAACAGCGTGATTGCGGTTGGGCTTTGCGCAAACCATTGGAAGAATGTCGTGAGTTTTTCTTCTGAAATGCCAATGGAAGACGTTAGATTAGCGACACTGTAACGTAAATCAGAAACTTCTTCTCTAAGTGCATTAAATCCGTCGGTATAAGAATTTATGTATTCAGAATCAATGCATTGCTGTTCAATAAGAAACTTGAGCAGCCCATTGAAGAGTGACACATCACCATCATTTTTAATCGGTAGATGCAAATCCGCTTGCTGTGCGGTGACCGTTTCACGCGGGTCAATGACCACCAGCTTGAGGTTAGGATTGTTTTCTCTCGCTTGTTGAATACGTCGGAATAAAACAGGGTGCGTCCAAGCGGTATTAGCACCGCAAATGATCAATAGCTCAGTCTTATCAATATCGTCGTAATTGACGGGAACGACATCTTCACCAAATGCTCGTACATGAGCCGCAACCGCCGAAGACATACACAAACGCGAGTTCGTATCGATGTTTGCGCTGCCAACATAGCCTTTCATGAGTTTGTTGGCGACGTAATAGTCTTCCGTTAACAACTGCCCTGACACGTACATCGCGACGGAATCCGGTCCAAACTCCGCTTTCGCTTGATGAATCTTTTCAGCAATCAGATCCGTGGCTTGTTGCCATTGCACCTCTTGCCCTTGAGGTCGTTGCTTGGTGACAAGCTTTGGATACAACAAGCGCGAAGGCATATTCAAGCTCTCTGCCAACGCGACGCCCTTTACGCACAGTGAGCCCGCATTTGCAGGATGACACGCATCCCCAACGATTCCTTTCGCATTGACCTCGACACCACATCCAACACCACAATAGGGACAAGTGGTTTTTTTGCATCCTTGCGACATAACACCTCCAGTGCGATTCAGCCCAACTTACTAGCAAAAAAAAGCCTCTCCCGAATCGAGAGAGGCAGCAATGCCTTTAACGCTGTTAGTACATTTTCAAAAAGTAATACCCTATACCGCTCTCGCCTGCTATTGAGAGCGGTGCATCGAGTTATCGATGAACGTTTATGTAAAGCAAGTGAGGTGCCAAGATTAAAAATCCTTACTATACAAAAGGTTAGCTTAAAACCAATTATAGCAACGCAATGCTACGCACTGATTGTGTGCAAATTTCGGTCATTATCGTGCAGTATTACTTTACTAATTCCATAACTAACCTGGATTCTTCGTCACCAAAATAATGCGCTTCTTCTTCTAACGTTTTAAAGCCAAGGGAGAGGTATAAAGACAATGCAGGTTGGTTCTTAGGATCGACAGTCAATTTCACGCTTGAGCCTAACGTCAACGGCGCAATAACGTTTTCAAGGAGGGAACGCGCGATACCTTTACCTCTATGTTGAATATCGACGGCCAATGACATGATCCAATATTGATGTGCATTTGTGCTAGTCGTTAGCAATATATACCCTGCGACCTGCTCTCCCTCTTTTGCTACCAGTAAGCTCTCTCCCCAACAATCAAAAGCTTGCCGAAAGAAAAATTGAGGATAGGCGTGTTCTCCAAATAAAGTATTTTCGAGCTTATATATGGCAAATAAGTCCTCTTTTTGCGCAGACAAGATGTCCATTCAATGACTCCTTCTTTAACATGAATGGCAGCAGTATACCTAAATCTCATCTAAATGACGGGACACAAACATCTCAATTAAGTGCTTAAGAAATGTAATATTCTTCCTGAAAATTAGGCCTAACTCACTTAGAACATACATCCGTGATTAAGTTTTAACCACAAAATCAAAAACCACACAAGATAAAAATTTCAACACATACAACCATTAAACACATTAAATTTAAGAACTTTATTCTGGTTTATTGAAAAATTCATAGTTGGATAATTTACAACCACCCCAAATTCACAGCATTATTCACCAAGATTAGCGTGTGATAATAAACACTAAAACCTTTACCATTTTCAGCATTATTATTTTTATAAAAGCGAGTTTTAAAGTGAAAGAATCTCGAAATGCCTTAAATCCTAGTGAAATAAACACAACCACAGCTTGGTCAAAACATGATACACATTGGGTTCTTAGCCTATTTGGAACGGCCGTTGGCGCAGGCATCCTGTTTCTGCCAATTAACCTTGGGATTGGTGGTTTTTGGCCTTTAGTCGCGATGGCAGTACTTGCTTTTCCAATGACCTATCTTGCGCACCGTGGCTTAGCTCGTTTTGTACTATCTTCTAAGATCAAAAACGCAGACTTCACTGATGTAGTGGAAGAGCACTTCGGCGCAAAAGCAGGCCGTTCAATTTCACTGCTGTATTTTCTTTCGATCTTCCCGATCCTGTTGATATATGGTGTTGGAATAACAAACACAGTAGATAGCTTCATGGTAAATCAGGCTGATATGGCTTCTTTACCTAGACCTTTGCTTTCTGGCGTACTAGTGTTTGCACTAATTGCTATTATGATGGCGGGTGAAAAAGTAATGCTACGGGCCTTTGCCATTATGGTGTTCCCACTTGTTGCCATTCTTGCCTTTCTATCATTTTACTTAATACCGAACTGGACCATGCCTGTCATGGATGTGCCAGAAGCGTCAGCTTTTGCTAGCACTATGTGGTTAGCAGTTCCTGTAGTGATTTTCTCGTTTAGTCACGCAGCTGCAATTTCAAGCTTTGCAAATGTACAACGTCGCCATTACGGTAAGCAGGCAGATGCCAAATCCGAAGTTATTCTTCGTCGCACTAGCATCATGCTGATTGCCTTTGTTCTTATTTTTGTATTTTCCTGTGTGCTAACACTGTCACCTGAACAGTTGGCTCAAGCAAAAGAACAAAACGTATCCGTATTGTCTTACTTAGCGAACGCAACCGATAATCCATTTATTGCAACACTTGGTCCTTTAGTAGCGTTTGTCGCTATCACTTCATCTTTCCTTGGGCATTTTTTAGGTGCGCGTGAAAGCTTAAATGGTTTAATTAACAAGCATTTTAACCTACCTGAGAAGCGTGTTGATCGTATCAGCGTGGCAGCACTGTTCTTCTCAATCTGGGCGGCGGCGATCATGAACCCAAGTATTCTTGGTATGATGGAAGCATTGTCAGGGCCTGTTATTGCAATGATCTTATTTATTATGCCAATGTTAGCGGTGTATAAAATCGAGGCGATGAAACAATATCGAGGAAATGTCTCTACTTACTTTGTTCTAGCAGCAGGCATTGTGGCGGTAAGTGCATTGATTTTTAGCTTCTTCAGCTAATAACTAAAGACTAGCTTGGATTTTCAGGGGAATACCTTACACAAGGTTAAGGTGATTCCCTGAATTTTCTTACTCTTTAAAAGGTAATCATCGTTACCCTTGGCTCTTAAATAAGAGCGAAAACACCCGCAATCATAAGTACTGAAGCGATGCAGGTACGGCCGATAATGCCGAAGTGCGAAGGTTGAATCATTTCATTATGCATAGTTAATCTCCTATTTATTATAAATAGCCATTTTTTATTGGCTTAATAACACTATGTCTAATATCCAGTTTTTTAACAACCCATACAAACATTAAATATTTATGACAGAAACGTAATTTTTTACACTTCACCCTGATTTCGAGCGATGAATCCGCGGCTTAAATCATTAGATTGAGTCCACCGAATATGCTTACTTACCTTCCATCGTTACCCTACCTATGCCATCTTCCAATCATTACATAAGTTTTCAATAGATTTTGTTTTTATAAATCATAATATTATATAGATCCTTCTCGTCTCTCACTCCCAAAGCACTTTGCCACTGGGAATCCATCCTCACTTAACCAACAAGAAATGGTAGACTTAACTGGTATTCGGTTAAGAGATCACATTTTATTAATACGCTCATGCACTTCTCAATTAAAACACTGGCTTGCGCACTTTGTACTGCACTTGGACTTTTCTTGCATCCGACCAACGTACTGGCGAGTACCGAAAAGCAAGCTTATCTGGAAGAACACATTTCAGCAGAAAGCAAGCCCATGTTAAAACTCTACTTTCGCTCGATGGGTAAGCCGCGATCAATTCAAAAAGATGAGTTAAATGCGCCACAGAATGCATCAGCGGAGTCTCTTGCTCTGTATTACTTTGCACGAAAGTACCTTAAGCGTTACGAAGGCGTTCCATTACCGAAAGATATGCCCGATTTAATCGAATTCGGTAAAAAGCACCATTTGGAATGGGTCGTCGCTGAAGCACAGCTCAATAAGGCTGTAACAATGATTGAGCAAGACGATAACTGGAACGCAGAATTGTTACTCCATGACGTTGTTTCTACAGCCCGTGATCTTGGTTATCTAGCATTAGAAGGCCGTGCTTACCGCTGGTTAGGCAATCTAGAAGTATCTCGAAATCAACTACGCAGTGGCCTAAAATATTATCGCAATGCCTATGAGTTATTAGAAAAAACAGTATTTGAAATACAAGTCGCGATGACACTGAACAACATTGGGACGGTCTACATCGACGCATCAGATTGGGCTCGGGCCAACAGTTACCTAACGCAAGCTCTCGACACTTACCTAGAGAGCGAATATCAATACGATAATAGCTTTTTTATGGGGGTTATCTACGCAAACCTTAGCATCGTTCACTCGAGCCTCGGAGATAACAAAGAAGCGGAATATTATTTCAATGAAGCCATTCGACTTTCAATGCAAACAGGGTCGGACACAGTCAAGCACCACTCTTTATCCAGCTTTTCACAAATGTTGAGCTCGGTAGGAAAAATTGATGATGCATTAATGGTCGCACAGCGTTGCGTAGACCTGCCCATTCCAAAAAATCTAGAAATGCTAAAAACGTCTTGTTACGAGGCATTTGCAGAGGCTTACCTCGCAAACAAACAATACGATAAAGCTATTACAACAGCACTTAACGTTCTAGAACAAACCAAATCAACCAGTGAATTAGAGCTGCGTCAGCGTATTGATATGCTTTCGGTACTGGTAAACGCTCATCAAATTCTTAATGACTATGAAGCGGCTTTTCATTATTTAACCCAATTAAGAGAGCTAGAGGCTGAGTTTTCTCATCATATTCATGGTGAAGAGATGATTAACATTAAGTTTGACCTCGAAGCTAAGTTAGCCCAGAAAGAACTCAAATTGCTAGAAACAAAAAATGCGCTACAAGCCTCTGAACTGCGTTCACAGCGCTATCGAGAAATGTTCTACTTTATCGCTATTGCGGCAATTGGAGTCGTTGGTTTTCGTTACGTACTGCGCGTTAGACGTATTAATAAAGCACTCACTCAAGAAAATACTACCGATCCATTAACTCAACTGCATAACCGTCGCTATCTTCACATTTGGTTGGACAAAATGGCTCGTAGAAGCCCAGATAGAACATTTGCCTTAGCAGTTTTAGATGTTGATCATTTTAAAACCTTTAATGATCAATATGGACACGATATTGGCGATAAAATGCTGACTCATATTGCCACGCTATTTAATGAATCCACTCGCTCTGGTGACCTACTCATTCGTTGGGGTGGAGAAGAGTTTGTCCTATTATTCGAAGTACAGCGAGTTGAAGATTGCGCTAAGTTTTTGGAGCGATTGAGATATACTGTTGAAAACACGCCATTGGTGGTTGACTCTAAACCATTAAGCGCGACAATTTCCCTTGGAGCAGTGGACAAACTGTCGGCACAAATAATTAAACAAGAATGGGATCAGTGGTTTTTCTTGGCAGACCAAGCTTTGTATGATGCGAAGCAAGCTGGCAGAAACCAGTTCATCATTCACCCTACATCATAAAAAAGCACACATGAAAAAAAATCTAATCATTATTACTTTTGCGCCTCTATTTCTTATGGCGTGCAGTAATCAGCAAGCATCTCAACTGGGAATGCGCAGCAGCAGTGTCAACGTATATGCCCAGCAAATGAGTAACACTCAACTATGTGAAACTCTCTACTACAACCGTGCAACCAACCAAACCAAAGTGGCGATTGGTGCTGAGTTCAATCGACGTGGATTAAACAAAAAGTGGTGTGATAAAGAATTCGATAAGTTGTACATTAAAAAGTGGATTGATAATGTGCTGCCTAAGGAAAAAGCCGAACCTAAGAAACCAATGGCAACTATTCAACCTGCTTCAACTAAATAACCCCCCTCTTGAAGCAGACGGTACACTAGTATTTTCTGCTTTTCACTTTTCATGCATGTTCGATGCGACATATAAAAACCTCATGGTTTCAGTAAATTAACAAAGACTTATGTTGTCCATCGAACTTTTAATGTAAACAAGTTGTAAATGGTTTTCGTCCTTATTCTTTGTCGTTAGCTTTGTTTGTTCCTGTTAGCGGAATATGAAACAGGAACTAAAAAATTCCAAACAAAGACATGAGGTCAAAAATGGAAATACGCATTAATCGCCTATTTGCCGCTATGTTGGCAGTAGGCATTGCACCTGCCGTCTCGGCGTTTGATCCACTCTATTCTGAACAATGGCACTTAGACAACACGGGGCAAACTGCGTTTGCGGCTAATCCTGCTGTTGCTGGGAACGACTTAAACACTAAGCTCACTCAGGCAATGGGGATTGCAGGTGTTGGTGTGAAAGTTGCCGTCATTGATTCTGGAGTGCAGATCGATCACCCCGACCTTGCAGGTAATATAGTTATAGGTAGCAGAAACTTCGTCGAAGACTCTTCATTCCCACTAAGTTATCCGGTTGATACTAATGGTCATGGCACTGCTGTAGCCGGTTTGATTAGCGCCGTCGGCAACAACGGTGAAGGCGGACGCGGTGTCGCTTCTCACTCTTCCCTCATTGGTTTTAACTGGTTAGCCAACCAGACATTAGAAGGTTGGTTAATCTCCCATGGCATGGACCCAGCAACACGTGATGTTAGCGTATTTAACCAAAGTTACGGTTTCAGCCCTATAAACCCGATTACTTTTGATGAAAGCGACCCTCAACTAAAACTTGAAATGGACGTGATGAAAAACGTCAGCGAGAGTAACGCCTGGGGTCGAGGTGCTGTATTTGTAAAGTCAGCAGGTAATGGTTACCGTTATTTCAATGCGGGGCGATTCTTCGTATTGCCAAGTAACTTCTTTGCTGGTGGAGACAATCAAGGCTTACCGATGCACAACTCTGCTCAGTCTTATGATAACGCCAATTACTTCAATTTAGTCACTAGTGCACTGCGAGCGGATGGTACGAGAGCGAGTTACTCATCGGTGGGTTCGAACGTGTGGGTTGCAGCACCAGCAGGTGAATATGGGCAAGATTTCCCTGCTATGGTCACCACTGATTTAATGGGTTGTGAAGAAGGGCAAAATACCAGTGAAGGCCTTGGCATTAATGGGTTACACGGCGGAACGGAGCTCGATCCGAACTGTAACTATACCAGTACGATGAACGGAACCTCATCGGCTGCGCCAAACACATCGGGTGCCATCGCGGCAATCATGTCAACCAACCACGCACTTTCTGCTCGTGATGTACGTGCTTTACTAGCGGAGACAGCAAAAGTAACGGATAAAGCGCATCCAGGCGTACAGCTTGAATTTACTAACCATAAAGGTGAACAGGTTAGCTTCGAGGCCATTGCCCCTTGGCAGAAAAACGCAGCAGGCGTATATTTCCATACTTTTTATGGCTTCGGCGCTGTAGATTTAGATGAAGCGATGCAACGTGCTCGCATGACGAATCGTGTTTTACCAGCTCAAGTCATTACGCCATGGGTTAATAACGCTACAGAAGTAAGTGTACCCGATGCAAGTCTAGTTGGTGGTTCTTCAAGTATCGCCATTGCCGATGAGCTGACAGTAGAATCCGTTCAAGTGACATTGACATTGGACCACGCTCGTCTGCCCGACTTAGCTATTGAGCTCATTTCGCCATCAGGGACTCGTTCCGTTTTGCAAACACCGCGCAATGGTCTTGTTGGCCAATCTCTTGATCCAACGATTACAGGCTACAAAGATCAATTAATGTTGTCTAACCAATTTTATGGCGAAGATGCAAAAGGCGAATGGACGTTGCGAGCAATAGATACGAACGGCGATGAAGTCTATTCTTACATTGCATATTTCAACTCTTCCACCATCTATGACGTTCCGATGGCAAACAACGCTCAGCCCGGTGTTATTAAGAACTGGTCGATGCGCATATTTGGACACTAAGGAGTCAATAACATGAAATACAAATCATTTTCTATGCTGGCTCTCGTTATCATGACGTCGAGTGTATACGCTGAGCAACAGCTCTCTCAACAACCTGCACCAGAACTGTTTGTGCCATCAGAAGCGGTTGAGATTAATGGCCAAGATTATCGAAAAGTGCAAACTGGCACTGTTAGAACCCTATCTGAAGACGTAAAACTTCAAGCGGGTGATGAGGTGTTTAAGAATGCGTTTAGTAACGTATCCAAAGCCACTGGACTGGTTTATATCACCGTAAACAATCCTAACGAAGCGAAAGCAGTCGCCAAAGAGTTAAAATTAGAAGTTATCTTCGCAGAGGGGGAATCAGCGGTGTTAAAAGCATCTCAAGATCAAGATCTGCTAAGTATTAGCGACTACCTAAACGCAGACAGCCGGGTAAAAGCGTCTAAAATTGAACTAAACAGCGGTAAATACCGTGCACAATAATTCTCTAACAAGAGAAGTTGGCCTGTAAAACCATGCCTCAGCGATTGCTGAGGCATTTTTATGGGTAGGAACAGATACGCTATTATTCTTTAGTAACATTTCGCATAACTAGTATGATACCTAAACACCCTACTCGCCTGCGCCTGTCATTTCTTAAACAAAATAATTTCCGTTCTTAGCTCTTCTTCCGTGGTTTCCTTCGGACTATTCAGGTAGCGTTCGATTCCTAAAGGATTGGTTTTGACTTTCATACCACTCTGACGAACCAAGTTCATCGCTAAAGCCCATGCATTTCCCAAAAACTGATATTCACCTCGGTGTTCAACGACAAATGTTTCACTCTCAGGAATGGTACCAGTAACCGCCCCTTGAGGCGCTGGTACTGAGTTAAGAAGAGGAAAGCAAGTGATAAACTCGAATGTACCTTTCTGCATATCCATCGACTGGTAATAACAAAACAATTCACCATTCACGGATAGGGTTTCGTCACTAATTAACTGTTCTAGTTGCTGAACATGCTTCTCAATTACCGAACCTAATTCCTGCAAGCTAGCCACACCCTTGATCCCAATGTAATGAATTTGAGGCAACGTTCGGTTACCAATTTCGGCTAAGTCTGAATGCACTCGTCCGGTTTCAAGCTTACTTTTAAGCATGCGTAACCCACGTTGATAATCCATCTCTATCATCGACTTAAACATACTTTTCAGAAAGAACAGATACCAAGGGACGCGAGATTGCATTTGCCATTCGACTAAACAGCCATTTTGTGACGGCGTCACGATTAGAGTCACCTTTCCATGGCTCTTGATTGGGCGAAAGAAATGTAGCTCCATATCTAATCGATGCTCTTGAGTACTTTCCAGTACAATCGCGCCAGTCCCAATACGCTGACCATTCCATTGATAACCAGCTCCAACGTGGCCCTGATTATCACTGAATGTCAGCTCGCAGCTTGGTTCAAGAATGACCCATGGTGACCAGCTGGGCCAGTTATTGAAGTTCTTGAGATAGCCAATAATTTCACTTTGATTCTTATTAATTTCAATACTTCGGCTGACCTGATAAGAGAGCATAACGGTTCCTCGAGTTTCCGCTTCACTAACTTCAGTCTAATCCAAATTCCAGTTTTTTCTTGTTTGACTGCGGGTTAGATGCGTACGACAAGAAAAATCCAGAGCGTTAATTCTCACTTGAATCAATACGCGCAAAGCTAAGAGCAGAACTCCACTTTTGCACTAAATCGAACACCATCATCGTCCAGTACTAACGCCCACCCCATCCGTTCACATATTCGTTGTACGATAACAAGCCCACAACCATAACCAGCATTGTACGTCTCGTTGCCATCGTGACGGTTTAGGATCTTAAGCGCATGACCTTTCAACTCAATTTCAATATCTCCCACACTATAGCTAAAGGCGTTTTTAATCAGATTGTTGATTACAATGGTCACAAAACTCTCCGGTGCATTCACGACACCACTATGTTGTTCGTGCAAAGCGTAGTTCGAATCTTGCTTGGCAAATAAAGGCGCTAGCTCTTCCAACTGTTTTTGTAAACAAGTGAGAAGCTGATGCTCTCCGTAATGCTGAGGCTCTATTTTCTCTTTACCAAGTAAGAGAAACGCTTCTGTCAGTACACGCATCTCGTCACAAGCTGACTGCATCCTCGTGATGGCTTTTTGCGCAATTCGAGGTTGATCAGGAATACGCGTCAGAATGTCTGTTGAGCCTTTTATCACCATAATTGGCGTTCTCAACTCATGTGATGCAAAACGACTAAATTCTTGTTCTCGTTTGAAATAGCCCGCGATATCGTTCTTATTATCCAGCAAAGTCTGCTCTATCTGGCGTGTTTCGCTGAACTTAGTTTCAACTTGGAAAGCGGGTTGATCCGGTGACATTTGGCTAATTTTGTCTTCAATTTGCGCTAATGGCCGAGACAATATTCGAACCATGTAAATGCCATACCCAACCATGACAAATGAAAACAAACCACCGAGCAGCAGCGTAAACTGATGCAGCGAGCTTTCGTATTCGTCCAAGTAATCATCTGAGTCATCTTGAAACACAATGTACATAAGCCCCTTCCCTGAGGGGTGTTTCAATACAACAAAGTGTTTATCTTCTTCACCAAGCAGGTATTCGTAAAAACCAGGTGAAGTAAAAGAGAGCAACCAATCGGGTGTCGGTGCTTCACTCCAATATGAGTTGAATTCCAATACGTTTGGCAATGGCGCATCCCAACCCTGTTTCTCGAAATTCTCACTATAAAGCGCCGCTTCAGTATCGAGCCAGTGATGTAAACTCAGCACTTCCAGTTTGTTTTCTGCCACATAAATCAGCGACCAAAAAAGAGTAAACATCACAAACGTCATGACCCCAAAACCCCAACGGATCTTGCGATAAATGCTTGGATATTCGTTATGCTTTAAGTCGGTAACCTTGTCCATGAATAGTCTCTAATCGTGATTCTTCAAAACCTTTGTCTAGTGCGGTTCTTAAACCATAAATATGGCTACGAAGTGCATCACTTCCGGGTGGTTCGTCTCCCCACACACTATCGATCACTTCTGTGCGCGAGACCGCTGCTGGAGCACGTTGGAGAAGCAATTTTAAAATTTTAGTTTGAATTCGACTCAGCTTAATTTCTTTGTCTTTTCTCGTTACTTTTCCTGTACGCGCATCTAAACAAATATCTGCAAATTTGAGCGCTCCGATATCTTGTCTTGGACCACGATTAGCCAAAGCATGAACACGCAAACTGAGCTCTTCCATCGCAAATGGCTTCATTAAATAGTCATCTCCCCCCGCTTTAAAAGCCGCGATTTTGTCATCTAGCGTATCTTTTGCCGTTAGGAAGAGAATTGGCGTTCCACATAACTTATCTTGTCGAAGCTTCTGTACCGTACTGATGCCATCGAGCTTCGGCATCATGATATCCATGATGATTACATCGTAATGATTTTCCTCGATTAACTTAATCGCAGCCTCTCCATGAAACGCACAATCGATAATCATGCCTTCGAGCTCAAGATAGTCTGCAATCGTCTCCGAGACGTTATGGTTGTCATCTACAATTAAAATTTTCATAAAATCACATTTCTTCACGATCTCTTCACGATATGCCCAATAAGATACAGGCAATTTCCTAAACTCGCTCGTAAATTGAGGTTAATACAATGAAAAAACTCGCTCTTATTTCTGTAGTAGGTTTGGCATTGTCTGGTTGTGGTGGTTCAGGTGGTGGCAGCAATAGCGATAGCACGCCAACTCAACCAGTAGTGAAACCAAGTGTAGCGATTGGCTCTGTTGAAGCGGTCAACGCTGAAGAAAGCACGTTAACCGTCAATGGACATACGTATCGTGTGTCTGAGGTGGTTTATGACGACACACAAGTGCAATTGGCCGATGTAAAACCCAAAATGGTGGTTCGCGTGGGTTCAGATATTCGGCAAGCTTCGGACAATGGCGTCCGAGTCACACTTGAACCAACCATTACTGGACGTGTGACAGCGATTGATCATATGAAGAAAACATTCACGGTAAACGGCATAGAGCTGCAGTTTGACGATTTAAGTGATGATATAGAGGTCAACGACTGGGTGATGGTGTCATCATTGCCAACTGCTGATGCGGGTTATCGAGTGTTGTCTGTGGTCGAAATCGACGTAGATAACGATTACCCAGCCCTTGGAAGCTACTACGAACTGGAAGGTCGCATTACTAGTACCGATGAAAATGCTGGCACGTTTGAGCTTGGTACAAATATAACCGTATCTTACGACAACATTAGCCAACTTAGCATCGGCCAATGGGTGGAAGTAGAAGGTGAAATGCAAAACGGCATCTTCATGGCAAATGAGGTAGAAGTTGAAGGCTACGACGTCATAAGCAATGACAGCGATGTGGAAGGCATCGTCACTTGGGTTGCAAATGACTACAGTGAGTTCTCACTAAACTACCGAGGTGCATTCTTCATCGATAACGCAACACGATTTGAAGACGGCAGCAAAGCGAACCTAAAACAAGGCCAAGAAGTGGAAGTAACGTCTGTCATGAAAAATGGCAAACGCATCGCTACCGTTATTGAGTTTGAGCAACCAGACTTTGACGATAACAACCAATGGCGAGGTAAAGAGTTTGAATGTGAAGGCTATATATCAAACTACGATGCTGATTCAAGAGTGTTTGAAATCGAGCATTGTGAGAATGATGCTGATCAAGTACTAAGTAACACCACCGTTGTGATTGATGCACAAACACGCTTCCAAGGCATTGAAGAACTTAACCTAAATGGTGCTCGTGTCGAAGTCGAAGGTGTGATCATTAACGAGCAAAATATTGCCCGTGAAGTGGAGTTAGACGTTTACGACAACTAATCCCTTCTACACTTAAGAAAAAGTGTCACTTCGGTGGCACTTTTTCTTTTCACCTTGCTTTGCTTCCCAAGCTCAAACCAACAAATTCTCAGCCAAAGCCTTTTCTCTCCGTTACACTTTACCTATGTTTCACAACATTGGTGACGAATATGAAAAAACGCAACCTCATTTTGTTAATCTTGTTTTTTGGTTCAGCCACGAGCTTAGCTAGCGTTATGGATCCTGACTGCGATGCAGAAAAGGCAGCTAAAGCCGCTGCGACAAAAGCCGTGGTTGGTGTTGGTGGTCGCTGTACGCCTAAAGAGGCACTGAAAGATACCGCAGTTGATGCAGGAAAAGACAAATTGCCAGATGAAGGGATGGCGGGTAAAGCTGTTGATGCAATGACACCGGAAAAAGAGAAGAAAACGGTGAAAGACGTAACCAAAAAGCTCAATAAAGATTGATACACTTTCTTGTAGTTAACTTTAATAGCGAAACTCCCCCCTCCCAAAAAAAAGAGCGCCGATTGACGCTCTTTCCGAACTCTATGTGCCGTCCTAAATAAGGTTGACACTTTCCACCCCCCAAAATTGGAGAGTGTTATGAAATCAACAACTAAAAGAAC
>NZ_JAWORD010000027.1:0-66547 GCF_033337665.1 Vibrio sp. Vb2960
GGAGCGACACACGAGGTTCGAACTCGTGACCTCAACCTTGGCAAGGTTGCGCTCTACCAACTGAGCTAGTGTCGCATCAACAACGTTTCCGCTGTTTAGGGCTGCGAATTATAAGAGCATTTTTTTGTGATGCAAGTCCTTCCTTCAAAAAAACTTTATTTTTTTACTGAACGACGAAAAAGCAATCAAAAGCGATATAAATTACAACAATTTGGATCGCAACCTTAACAGTTAAATCTTGAAAATAGTACCTCGATAGTACTTAAGTTCTGCGATGGACTCACGAATGTCGTCCAAGGCCAAATGTGTTCCCTGTTTTGTGAACCCATTTAGCACCTCAGGTTGCCAGCGACGTGCTAGTTCTTTAAGAGTACTAACGTCAACATATCGGTAATGGAAGAACTCTTCCAACTCAGGCATATGCTTGTATAAAAAGCGACGATCCTGCCCAATGCTGTTACCACATATTGGCGACGCCCCTTTTGGCACCCATTTTTCTAAAAATTCAATGGTTTGTGCGACTGCGTCTTGTTCTGAGATTTGACTGTTTCGAACGCGCTCCACCAAACCGCTTGCCGTATGCGTATTAGTACACCAGTCGTCCATTTTCGCCAGTTCTTCTTCCGGCTGATGAATCGCTAACACTGGACCTTCAGCCAAAATATTTAGTTCGCTATCCGTGACAATAGAAGCAATTTCGATGATTTTGTGCGTTTCAGGATCAAGCCCTGTCATCTCTAAATCAACCCAAATTAGGTTTTGATCGCTAAAGGACATGGTTACGCCGCCTATTTGTTTATCGATAAAAGAGGTACTATACCTCAAAATACGAGAAACACGATACTCATACACGGAGCCAAGAGTACGGCTCAACCATTTGAGTAAATTCACATAAAGTACAGAATTGTGGCAAAGAAGAAAAAGTTAACCAAAGGTCAGGTGCGACGCGTACGTAGCAACCAACAAAAGCGTTTGAAGAAGCAAGAAGATTCCATCCAGTGGGATGAAAACATGCTAGGCGCCAGCAAGCAAGGTCTCGTGATCACTCGTTTTGGTCAGCACGCGGACATTGAAGACCTTGAAACAGGCGAAATTCAACGCTGTAACCTCCGCCGTGGTATTGAGTCTCTAGTATCTGGCGATCGTGTTTTATGGCGCGAAGGATTGGAGTCTATGGCGGGCATCTCTGGTGTTGTTGAAGCGGTAGAACCTCGCTCTTCAGTGCTCACTCGTCCAGATTATTACGATGGCCTAAAACCCGTTGCAGCCAATATTGATCAAATGGTCATTGTCTCTTCGGTATTACCAGAGCTATCGCTAAATATTATTGACCGCTATCTCGTTGCATCAGAAACACTGAATATTGCGCCATTGTTGGTCTTAAATAAAGTCGACCTTCTAGAAGCCGATGATCGTGCAATGTATGAAGAATGGCTCAAAGAATATGAACGCATTGGCTATAAAGTGCTTCTGGTCAGCAAGAAGTCTGGAGAAGGCATTGCTGAACTAGAAACCCTGCTGCGTGACCGAATTAATATCTTTGTTGGTCAATCAGGCGTAGGGAAATCCAGCTTAGTCAACGCGTTAATGCCGGAACTAGAGAGCGAAGTGGAAGAAGGCGAAGTCTCTGAGAACTCTGGCTTGGGCCAACACACCACGACGGCTGCACGTTTATACCACATTCCAACGGGTGGCGATTTGATCGACTCACCTGGAGTACGTGAATTTGGTCTTTGGCATTTGGAAGCAGAAGAAGTAACAAAAGCATTCGTTGAATTTCGACCATATTTAGGCGGTTGCAAGTTCCGAGATTGTAAACACAATGATGACCCAGGCTGCCTTCTACGCGAAGCTGTCGAGAACGGGGAAATTAACGAAACTCGCTTTGAAAACTATCATCGCATTTTGGAAAGCATGGTTGAAAACAAAGCAAATCGTCAGTATTCACGTAATAAAAAAGCCGATCTGTAATTGAGTTAAGGCTGTAACTGTGTAAAAAGTCTTCACCTAATACTGACAAGCAAATTAAATTTCAGTAACATCACGCGCCCTAAAGCGCGAATCTAACAGAAGTATCGGAATTAAAGATGGACAAGTTTAAAGTTGGACTGCAGTACTGGATCCCACAACACGGCCTCACTCGCCTAATGGGTAAACTGGCTTCAGCAAAAGCTGGCGGTCTAACAACAGCAGTTATTCGTTGGTTTATCAAACAATACAATGTGAATATGGATGAGGCAAAGCACTCAGATCCTAAGCATTTTAAAACGTTCAACGAGTTTTTCGTTCGTGAGCTAAAAGAAGGCGCACGCCCAATTTCTGAAGGCGAAAACGTCATCACTCATCCAGCCGACGCTTGTGTTAGCCAGTTTGGCCCTATTGAAGATGGTCAACTTATCCAAGCAAAAGGTCATCACTTCTCAGCACAAGAATTGCTGGGCGGTGACGCGAATTTAGCTGACGAATTTAAAGATGGTTCTTTTGCGACATTGTACCTATCTCCGCGCGATTACCACCGTGTACACATGCCATGTGACGGCACTCTGCGCCAAATGATTTACGTACCAGGTGACCTGTTCTCAGTAAACCCTCTGACAGCAGAAAACGTACCGAACCTATTTGCACGTAACGAGCGTGTGGTGTGTATCTTCGATACTGAGTTTGGTCCAATGGCACAGGTGCTTGTTGGTGCGACAATTGTTGGTAGCATTGAGCAAGTATGGGCTGGCACGATCACTCCGCCTCGTGGAAACACTGTCTACAAATGGGATTACCCAGCAGAGGGTGACAAGGCCGTGATCTTGAAAAAAGGCGAAGAGATGGGCCGCTTCAAACTGGGTTCTACTGTTATTAACCTGTTTGCCAAAGACGCGATTGAGTTTGACGCAAGCATGGAAAACGGTAAGCCAACCGTTATGGGCACACCTTACGCCTTGAAAAAATAAGTAAAACACCGTTAAAGAGCCCTTTATTAAGGGCTCTTTTTATTGATAAAAAGCAAAACTCCGTTCGAAATTTAGCCTCTATTTCTCAAACTCATACCTGCCTCTAAGACCCTCATTCCACAATCAATTATCCTGCGCTTAGAATGAATATTTAGAGGGGCAGCCAATGCCAAAGATGAGTGTAAACACGTTGGCGAAATTGCTGGTGTGCTTTTTAATTCCGCTCGGTGTTTTGATGATGCCGATCGATGCTATTCCTATTGACGATCTCACTTTAATTCAGCATCGCCTGTTAGCTATTTTTCTTCTTGCTGCCCTACTTTGGGTTCTCGAGCCGGTTCCCGTTTTTGCTACGTCCATTCTTATTATCGCTCTTGAACTGATCATGATATCGGATAAAGGTTTGCATCTATTTCGCAATCCACCAGCGGGACATGATTTAGGAGAGTTAATTGCTTACACCGATATTTTCTCGGCCTTCTCTTCACCGATCATTATTCTTTTTATGGGTGGTTTTGCTCTCGCGATTGCGGCTTCCAAATACGAGCTCGACAACAACCTCGCCCGAGTTCTATTAAAACCATTCGGCACACAACCTAAGTTCATCATGCTGGGCTTGATGTTAATTACCGCCGTTTTTTCAATGTTTATGTCCAATACTGCCACGACCGTGATGATGCTAGCCCTGCTTGGCCCCATCGTCGCTTCAGCACCTAAAGGGGATTTAGGCATTAAAGCACTGGTGTTGTGTATTCCAATTGCAGCGAATACAGGCGGCATTGCGACTCCGATAGGCACGCCACCTAATGCGATAGCGCTTCAATATCTCACTGGAGAAAACGCGATAGACTTCCTATCGTGGATGACAATGGGTCTACCCTTTGTGTTGGTACAACTCACTGTAGCTTGGTTCTTGTTGCAAAAGCTGTTTCCGTCTAGCGAACCAGAAATGAAACTAAAGCTAGATGGTACATTCAAAAAGAGCTGGCGTGCGATCGTCGTCTACATCACTTTTGCACTAACCATTTTGCTTTGGATGACAACGAAAGTGCATGGCATGAATACATATGTTGTCGCGATTATCCCACTAGCAGTGTTCACGTTAACGGGCATTATGGGAAAAGAAGAGCTCAAGCTAATTAACTGGGATGTTTTATGGCTGGTTGCCGGTGGTATAGCAATTGGTATTGCCTTAGACAAAACAGGCTTAGCCGAAGCATTAGCGCACGCTATTGATTACAGCCTGCTATCACCATTTGCCGTTGTTTTAGCCCTATCGGTAGTGTGCTGGTTAATGGCGAACTTTATGTCTAATACCGCAACGGCAAACTTATTGATGCCTATTGCTGCCGCTATTGGTACATCCATGCCAAGCCTTATTGCGGTTGGTGGCCTACAAGGTTTACTGGTTGTCGTCGCCTTCTCCGCATCACTTGGCATGATCTTACCGGTTTCCACACCACCAAACTCTTTGGCTTATTCAACAGGCCTCATCGAGAGCAAAGACATGGCGAAAGTAGGCCTGATTCTCGGTTTGATTGGTCTAATTATCGTGTATGGCGCAGTTTTGGTACTGTTTTAATCGAAGAGCTCCATGAAAAAGCGTGTTGTCATGGAGCTGCTCTCCAGCTACTGCCCTTACAGAGCGGCTTTTACATCCCATAAATTTCGTGCATATTAAGACTCCTCTACTCTACAAGGACGTCGACACATCATGGGTTACGAATGGCTTGCTTTATGCGCCGCTTTTCTGTGGGCAGTTTCTAGCCTAATTTCGGTCATTCCTGCACAACACCTAGGCGCATTTTCTTACAGCCGCTGGCGTATGGGCTGCACAGCCGTGATCTTATCAACAATGGCCTGGATAACTGGCGGCTGGTTAACGGTTTCTTGGGAACATGTAACGCCAATGATGGCCTCAGGACTGATTGGTATTTTTATTGGCGATACCGCTCTATTCGCGTGTTTGAATCGTATGGGGCCAAGACAAGCCGGGTTACTCTTCTCTTGCCACGCCGTGTTCTCTGCCATCTTGGGCTACTTCTTATTTAGCGAAGTCATGACCACAATAGAACTACTGGGCGCATCATTGGTATTTAGCGGCGTGGTGATGGCGATATTCTTTGGCCGAAGAGGTCAAGTGAATAACGTCTTGGAAGACATTAAAGGTAACATCTGGGTAGGTATTGGACTTGGCTTAACCGCAGCAATGTGCCAAGCATTGGGAGGCATTATCGCCAAGCCAGTAATGCAAACCAGTATTGACCCAGTTGCGGCTTCTGCTATTCGAATGATCAGTGCCTTTTTCGCCCACAGCATGTTGTTAGTTCTAGGAGTCAAAGTCGCTCGCTCGACGCAACACATTACTTGGCGCGTATTTGGTATTACTGCCCTTAATGGTTTCTTGGCGATGGCCGTCGGCATGACGCTAATCTTATACGCACTCCAAGAAGGAAATGTAGGTATGGTTGCACTTCTATCTTCAACCACGCCAATTATGTTGCTACCACTGCTCTGGATTTACACTAAACGCCGACCAAACCGATTTGCATGGTTGGGCGCAGCCCTAGCTGTGATTGGTGCTGGCATTTTGGTTCAGTAACCTTACAGACCAGCCCTTACTGCCAGATACAAAAAAGCCCGAGTTTAAACTCGGGCTTTTGTCATTCGGAGCCGTTAGTTAATTATTTAACTAGTACTTCACCCGTCATTTCTGCTGGGATTTCTAGACCAGCTAGAGAAAGCATGGTTGGTGCAAGGTCAGACAGTTTACCGCCTTCTTTGAATTCAACCGCTTTGTCACCTACATAGATTAGAGGTACTGGTAGGTTAGTATGAGCAGTGTGGATGCCGCCAGTTTCAGGGTCGATCATCATTTCTGCATTACCGTGGTCCGCAGTGATCAATAGTTGACCGCCAACTTCTTTGATTGCTTCAACCACTTTACCCACGCTTTCATCTAGAGCTTCGATTGCTTTCTCAGCCGCTTCATAAACGCCAGTGTGACCAACCATATCTGCATTCGGGTAGTTACAGATGATGGTATCGAACTTACCAGACTTGATAGCCGCAACCATCTTCTCTGTTAGTTCTGGAGAGCTCATTTCAGGCTGCATGTCGTACGTTGCAACTTTTGGAGAAGCAACCAACTGACGCTCTTCGCCTTCGAATTCGTTCTCAACACCACCGTTGAAGAAGAAAGTCACGTGTGCGTATTTCTCTGTTTCAGAGATACGTAGCTGAGTTTGACCTTGTTTAGATAGCCACTCACCGTAAGTGTTTTCTAGAGACGCAGGTGGGAATGCGATAGCTAGAGGGATATCAGCCGCGTATTGAGTCAGCATCACAAAGTTAATTGCAGGGAATGCTGCACGCTCAAAGCCGTCAAATGCAGGAACGAATGCACGAGTGATTTGACGTGCACGGTCAGCACGGTAGTTCATGAAGATAACCGCATCGCCATCTTGCATGATTGCGTCTTCTTGACCTTCCGCTTTGATAGCTGTTGCTTTAACGAATTCGTCGTTTTCTTCACGAGCGTAAGCCGCTTCTAGACCTTCAACTGCCGTTTCTGCTGTGAACTCCGCTTTAGCTTGAGTTAGAAGATCATAAGCAACTTGGACGCGATCCCAGTTGTTGTCACGGTCCATTGCGTAGTAACGACCTACTAGAGAAGCAACGCGGCCTTTACCTAGTTTCGCAAATAGGTCTTGGAAACGTTGTAGTGAGTTTTCAGCACTACGTGGTGGTGTGTCACGGCCGTCTAGGAAGCAGTGTAGGTAGATTTTCTCTGCGCCACGCGCCGCTGCCATTTCAACTGCTGCGTAAATGTGGTCTTCGTGAGAGTGAACACCGCCTGGAGACATCAGGCCCATGATGTGTACTGCTTTTTCAGCTTTCACAGCAGAGTCGATTGCTTCAACTAGCGCAGGCGTTTGTTCGAACTCACCATCAGCAATTGATTTAGTGATACGAGTCAGGTCTTGGTATACAACGCGGCCTGCACCAATGTTAGTGTGACCAACTTCAGAGTTACCCATTTGACCATCAGGAAGGCCAACATCCATGCCTGAAGCAGAGATTAATGTGTGTGGGTTATTCGCAATCAGAGCATCCATTACTGGTGTTTTCGCATTCGCAATTGCGTTACTTGCTGTGTCTTCACGGTAACCGTAACCGTCAAGGATAACTAGAGCCAGTGGCTTCTTAGCTGACATAGTGATGACCTCATCAAATTTAAGTAACTTTTGGCGTAGGGCCTCGCTGCCCTATCTAACCTTGAAACAAAACTAGCGTAATTTTACTACACTTTTTAACCAAAACTGTAGGTTAAGATCAAATAATGTTTGCGATTTATTGTTGCTATCTTACAAGTTAAGCGAACAACGAGTCAGTGCCGACAATCGTGTTCCACAAGCATAGTCATTTCTAATACGCTTTGTACACCCCTGTCTAAGTTTGGTTTTCTTACGCTTCTCATTCTTATTTTTGCACTTGAAACAGCGCTAATTTAAAGCAACATCAAACAAGATGGGTTAATACCTATTGTTCTCTTTTCTCAGTAAAACAGAAGTCACTTAAACCGATAAGTCCAATAGGCAAAAGCAATCAAGCTACCAGAGCAAAATGTACGGATAGTAAGGGCATAAAGGGTTTATAGAGATCTCAATTATTCGTTAGAAAATTTTAACCCTCTCGCCTAAGAGCCGTAACCTCGCTATACTCCTGCTTTATTTTTCCGCCAACAGCGTAAGAGCTCAAGACATGCAAGAGTACATTGAATTTTTCCAACAGAACATGATTCTATCTTTGGTTTGGGTAGGTCTTCTTGTCGCCTTTATCATGAACATCGTGAAATCAGCGACAGCCGCATACAAAGAAATCAACGTAAACCAACTGACACATCTTATGAACCGTGAAAACGGCGTTGTAGTGGATATCCGTACCAAAGACGAGTTCAAAAAAGGTCATATCACCGACTCACTTCACATTTTACCGTCAGACATCAAAGCGGGTAACTTGGGTAGCCTTGAAAACCACAAATCAGACCCAATCATTGTTGTATGTAAGACAGGACAGACCGCTCAAGAAAGCGCAAACCTACTAGTAAAAGCTGGCTTCGAAAACGTGAGCCTACTAAAAAATGGTTTGATTGCGTGGAACGAAGCGAACCTGCCGTTAGTTCGCGGTAAGAAGTAGGAACGTGGCAAGAACGAAAGTTCGCGTTTAAACGCGCTTTTACCAAGCCTCGCGGACAAAAAACTGAGCAAATTGAAAGCAGTTGGAGCACTAAGTTGTGACGCTTTGCACGTAATACACGCTTCATCTAGTCAAGGTAGATTGGCTCAGTTAGTCTCAAGACATACCAGTTTTCTGAGCTTAGACGTTTCTAGGCTCAACAAATATTGATTTAAGGATTAAAAAATGGCTGAAGCAGCACCTCAAGACGCACAACAAAACTTCGCAATTCAACGCATCTTCCTAAAAGACGTTTCTTTTGAAGCGCCGAACTCTCCAGTAATTTTCCAGAAAGAGTGGAACCCAGACGTTAAACTAGACCTAGACACTCAAAGCCGTGAGCTTGGTGAAGGCGTTTACGAAGTTGTTCTACGCCTAACCGTTACTGTGAAGAACGAAGAAGAGACTGCGTTCCTATGTGAAGTTCAACAAGGTGGTATCTTCACTGCTGAACAAATGGAAGCTGGTCAACTTGCACATTGCCTAGGCGCATTCTGCCCGAACATCCTATTCCCATACGCTCGTGAAACTATCTCAAGCCTAGTCGTTAAAGGTACGTTCCCTCAACTGAACCTAGCGCCAGTAAACTTTGACGCGCTATTCATGAACTACCTACAACAGCAAGCTCAACAAGGCGAAGCTGAAGCGTAATTCACGTTTTATAAGTGACGAATAGCCACAGTGCTGACGTCACCGACTCAAATAAAATGCACAGAGCGTCTACCATTCGATGCAATGTGCATTTTTTATTTCTGACAAAAGTTCCTAGTTCCTAATCGCCAGAAGGCGTAAAATTTGACGATTAGGAACTAGATTCTACTAGTAGCAAGACAATTAGGCGGTAGCATGACACAAGCAAATACAAACAATGCTTACGGTAAAGACATCGCAATGACTGTGATTGGCGCAGGCTCATACGGCACCTCTTTGGCAATCTCACTCGCTCGTAACGGCGCGAACGTTGTCCTTTGGGGACACGAGCCAGAGCACATGGCTCGCCTAGAAGCAGACCGAGCTAACCATGCCTTTTTACCAGGTGTTGATTTCCCTGAAAGCTTGATCATTGAATCGGATTTAGAAAAAGCCGTTCAAGCAAGCCGAGATTTGTTGGTTGTGGTTCCAAGCCATGTCTTTGGCATCGTGCTAAACAGCTGTAAACCATTCTTGCGCGAAGACTCTCGCATCTGTTGGGCAACCAAAGGGCTTGAACCTGAAACGGGGCGCCTGCTGAAAGACGTCGCTTATGACATTATCGGTGAAAACTACTCACTAGCAGTATTGTCTGGCCCAACGTTTGCGAAAGAGCTCGCAATGGGTATGCCGACTGCAATCTCTGTTGCGTCTCCAGATTCTGAATTTGTTGCGGATCTACAAGAAAAAATCCACTGTAGCAAAACCTTCCGCGTATATGCCAATAGTGACTTTATTGGTATGCAATTGGGTGGCGCTGTGAAAAACGTTATTGCGATTGGTGCGGGTATGTCTGATGGTATCGGTTTTGGCGCCAACGCCCGTACTGCATTAATTACTCGTGGCTTGGCTGAAATGAGTCGCCTTGGTGCTGCGCTGGGTGCACAGCCAGAAACCTTTATGGGCATGGCGGGTTTAGGCGATCTTGTCCTGACATGTACCGATAACCAATCACGTAACCGACGCTTTGGCTTGGCATTAGGCCAAGGTAAAGACGTTGATACGGCTCAAGAAGAAATTGGTCAAGTGGTTGAGGGTTACCGCAATACAAAAGAAGTATGGCTACTCTCTCAACGTATGGGTGTTGAGATGCCGATAGTTGATCAAATTTATCAAGTATTGTATCAAGGAAAAGATGCGCGCTTAGCAGCGCAAGATTTACTTGCTCGTGACAAAAAAGCCGAAGGAAAGTAGCAATCTACCGCCCTTTGCAGCTCATCTGAGAAAAATTGAAGTTGTCGGGTCACGGAAGAACCACTCTGGATATTGAGAATGAAACACTGCGAAAAACAAAAAGTCTGGAACAAAATTGTCTCAGAAGCCCGTGAAATGTCAGAACAAGAGCCTATGCTGGCGAGCTTCTATCATGCCACTATTATCAAGCATGAAAGTTTGTGTGCCGCTCTGAGTTATATTCTGGCTAACAAATTGAACACCGCTTCCATGCCAGCGATGGCTGTGCGTGAAGTGGTTGAAGAAGCCTTTGCGGCAGATCCAACCATCACTGACGGCGCGGCTTGTGATATTTGTGCCACGGTCAATCGCGACCCTGCTGTTTCAATGTACTCAATGCCATTGCTGTACCTAAAAGGCTATCACGCACTGCAAGGCTACCGAGTAGCAAACTGGCTGTGGAAGCAAGGTCGTCACGCTCTTGCGACTTACCTACAAAATCAGATTTCGGTAGCATGTCAGGTCGATATTCACCCTGCAGCGCGCATTGGTAGTGGCATCATGCTCGACCATGCAACAGGCATCGTGATTGGTGAAACTGCCGTGGTCGAAAACGACGTGTCTATACTGCAAGATGTCACCCTTGGTGGTACTGGTAAAGAATGCGGTGATCGTCACCCGAAAATTCGCGAGGGTGTGATGATCGGAGCTGGTGCAAAGATTCTTGGCAATATCGAAGTCGGTGAAGGCGCGAAAATCGGATCTTGCTCTGTGGTATTGCAAGCCGTGCCTCCTCACACAACGGTGGCTGGCGTGCCTGCAAAAATCGTCGGACGTCCAAAAACGGACAAACCCTCTCTCGATATGGATCAAGGCTTTAACGGCAAGTCGCAAAGCTTTATCCATGGAGATGGTATTTAATCGTCAACAAACCTTTTTGACAACAACGTGGTAGGTAACTCTCAAGTGCGAAAACAAAATCACCCTGTTCTACGCTCGGCTATTTTATTAACTTGTGCTTTATCTGCCACTTATCCCATTACCTCCTCTGCTGTGAGTCAGCAAGAGCTCAAAGGCGTATCCAGTGAGATAAGCCGTCAGCGCAAATCGCTCTCTTCCCAAGAAAAGCAGCTCAATGAGTTACAGAAATCACTAAAAGATCAAGAGCTTGGTATTTCTAAGCTTGAGCGTGAAATACGACAAACCAAGTCTAACCTCGCACAAGCAGACAAAAACATAGAAAACCTAGAAGAGAAAATTGCCTTGCAAGAAGCACAGCGTCAAGAGCAAGAAGAAGAACTCAAACAGCTGCTGCAAACGTATTACGTAACCGAGCGAGCGAAGGCCAATGGTCACTTGTTAAATCAAGGTGTGGAAGAAGACCGCATGAGCCAATACTTCCAGCATTTAGCTAAAGCACGTGCTGAAGTGATTGATGCGATCACCAAAATAACCCAAGAATTAGCGCACAACAAAAACCAACTCGAGCTAGAAAAAGAGCAAATCGAGACTCTGCTCAAGCAGCAATCCGAAAAACGTACAGCGCTAGCGAGTACACAATCCAAGCGTAAGCAAACCCTGAATAAAATTCAGAGCAGTATCAAGAATGACAAACGCTACTTAGCCGAGCTGCAACGCAACGAAACCCGTTTAAAAGCAGAGATCGCCAAAGCAGCGAAGCGTAATGCGGTGCCAATGGACGGACTCGGCAAACAGCGCGGTAAGCTGCCTTGGCCACTCAAAGGCAGTGTGTTACACAACTTTGGTACGCGACAAACCGGGCAGGTAAACTGGAAGGGCATGGTGCTGTCTGCCAACTATGGTCAACAAGTGAAAGCCGTTTATCCTGGAACTGTCGTATTTGCGGAGTATCTGCGCGGATACGGTTTAGTGGTACTGCTCGACCACGGCAAAGGTGACATGACCCTCTATGGTTACAACCAAGCCTTAACTAAAAAAGAAGGCGACCGAGTCACCGCCGGCGAAGTGATTGCTCTCGCGGGTGATACAGGTGGTCAAGACAGACCATCGCTGTACTTTGAAATTCGTCGTAATAGTGAAGCGCAGAATCCGAAATCTTGGTTAAAACGCTGATTATCTGACTCATAGACTTATAATAAAAAAGGAGCCACTCGGCTCCTTTTTTGTATTCATATTTTGGAAAATGCTATGCGTAGTAGGTTTCTACCGCATCAATAAAAGCATTCACATCATCTTTGCTTAACGCGTTGATTCCTGCCGCCGCCTCTCGCCCCCCACCTGTCGGGAACTGACCACACACGGCAACGGCACCTTGTTTATTGTTTAATGGGGCGCGGAGTGAAACCGTATAAGTACCATCTGCATTTTCAGTAAGTACCGCATGCGCAGAGTCAGGGGTTTGGTTTGCTAGCCAGTTGCCATAAACACCACTGATTCGGCGTGATGCCGCCGTGTTTGGTAACTCAAACAACTTCAGCTTACCACTCTCATGCATGGCAGGCACTGCGAGAGCCGCCTCCATGTCTTGTTGGTAAGCCGATTGCAATTGGTAGTATGGCGAGGCCGTATCTTCAATAGCTTCAAATGGTGACGTGTACTTCAGCAAAGCTCGGTACAGCTCCGCAGGGTGAAAGTGTAAATCTTCGACCTTCGATCCGTAGCCGTTGTAGTTAATTAAAGTACCCAGCTCTTTTAGCTGCTCTTTCTGTTGCTGCAACAAGCCCGCGTTATTCGCTAACTCATCGGCTTTAGCAATCATGTTATCGCCATAAGCCGCCGTAATCGCCCAGTCATGAAAACGCCCATCAAGCAACTTATCGACAATCAACGCCGTGCACATGTTGGCATCGAGATCGATGTGCGCATCCAAATTACCATGCTGAGGAATGTCGCCCGCTTTGTGATGATCGGCGTAAAAGACGTGCGCGCCTTGAGCCAAAGCTTGCTCTAGACCTGCCATGTTCTTTTCCATCGAAATGTCTAACACAGTCAGCTCATCACCCGCTTGCACGTCTACTTTTTCCACCAGCTTGATGTCGCGCTTTACACCGGTTATTAACTGGGCATCGACAGGATCAGCCAAACGCAATTGTAGAAGAGCAATGATGCCATCAGCATCACCATTAAAAATGTCGTAATTCATGGGGCGATAGTTCCTTTATCGAGAATCTTATCCCTGCAAGGGTTTTTAGCATATGGGACTATTGTGCGTGGCATATTTGACAAGTCAACTCGAGCCACGACTCGAAAATGAGAGTGACTCTCGAAATATTAAGCAGTTTGACGTTTAACTGTGTAGATTGCTAACCGCATCTTCTAATAACAGTAGCTGCTCTAAGCCCTGCTCAGTTGCTAATGGCTTAACGACATTAAGCATCTGCAACATCCCTTGCTTCACCATTTGCTCGGTAATGTTGGTTTTTGAAGCCATCGCGGATTGATACGCCAACCAACTACACGCAATCAAGTGCAATGTACATACTAATGACTTCAACTGTTGTTGATCGACATTCAACAGCTTCATCGTTACGAACTCTTGCATAATAGCAATGAGGTTCGCTTGCAGCTTCTCTTGCACATCGATGTACTGTTCGTGTAGCTGTTCATCTCGTGACAAGATTTCTGGTAAGTTTGCGTAGAAAAAGCGGTATTTCCACATCAAGGTAAAAATAGAGTCTAGGTAGCTCTTCAGCATAGTCAGGCTCTCTTGCGAACCTTGAATAGGGGTAAATCTTTCTAAAAGTTCTGCTGAATAAAGCGCAAAGATCTCGCGAACGATTTCTTGCTTATTGCGGAAGTGGTAATACAGATTACCAGGGCTAATTTCGATGTGATCGGCAATGTGATTGGTGGTGATGTTGCGCTCACCATGTTGGTTGAACAACTCCAGTGCCGCGTAGACGATTTTGTCGCGCGTTTTCATTGTTATCGTGTTCCCTCTTCATTAACGAATCGAGTATAGCGACTTCACCAACCTAGGTCGATAGAGGCTCCAAATACGGTAACATAACAGACCAGTTAAGATGCCAGTTGAGTTGGCGACAAGGTCTAACCAAGAAGTTTGTCGCCCTACATACCCTTGCAACCACTCAATAACGGCGCTGAATAGCAAAATACTAATCGCTACCGCCCAACGTTGACGCCAACGCCACACGCAAAAACAACCTAAAAACGCAAAGCCGCTGTACGCCATAGCGTGCTGCATTTTGTCGAGATACGCGATATTGCCCCAGTCTTGCAGTTCACCTGAACTCAGAGATAAAAAAGCGATCAATATGGCGTAGCTAAAGATGACGAAACGTGCAGCCGTCAGGTTCATTGGACGTCCTTATGCAATTGGAAATGGAAAGGCCGTCACTTGATCAATGTGGTCACAGCCTAGCGCCAGCATGATCAAACGATCGATACCCAACGCGACCCCTGCACAATCTGGCAACCCTGCTTCCAGTGCAGAGATCAGATGATAATCGATCGGCTGTGGTTTTAAACCCATTTCGATACGCTTTGCGTTATCTTGTTCAAAGCGCGCTAATTGCTCTTTCGGGTTATCCAGTTCATGAAATCCGTTCGCCAGCTCTATCCCCTTAAAGTACACTTCAAAACGATCCGCGACGCGATGATCTTGAGGATTGATTTTCGCAAGCGCCGCCTGTGATGAAGGGAAGTCGTACACAAAAGCCGGCACGTCCTGACCAATTTTTTTTTCTACTCCCACGCTAAATAGTAGTTGCAGCAGCGTATCGCGATCTTCTTCTGGCTCAGCAATGTCACTCAAACCCAGCTTGCTTGCCGCCGCTTTCAGCTCAGTCATCGAGCCTTCCAGTGGACACGCACCCAACACATCAATGAAGGCTTGCTGATACGTCATGCGCTGCGCTGCGCCACACTTCAATACCAGCTGCAACAGGTCATCCATTTCATCCATCAATTTATGATGGTCAAAGCCAACGCGATACCACTCCAACATCGTGAATTCAGGGTTGTGGTAGCGACCATTCTCTTCATTACGAAATGCTTTGTTGATTTGATAAATACAACCGCTGCCCGCAGCCAAAAGGCGCTTCATATGGAACTCTGGGCTGGTCATAAAAAACAGCTTACTGCCATCGGCATAGCCTGGGCCAACAAACTCGGTTTGGAAAGTATGCAAATGAATGTCAGTCACGGTTGCGTGACTCATGGCTGGCGTATCGACTTCCATCACCTGTCGGTCAGCGAAGAATTGTCGAATCGACGCGATTAACGTCGCACGTTGACGAAGTTGGTCAATGGAAGCAGTAGGTTGCCAGTTGGTTTGCATAACAAGTCTCTCAAACTTTAATTCAGCGAGGAAAGTCTCATTCTACATGCTTTTTACTCTTCAAGAAGAGAGGAATATCCCTTCTTCTTTTTACTAATGTGCTCGCCAATTTGAGGCAAGCATTACTCGTGCCGCAGAACAAAAAACGCTCAGTTAAAATCCTATTATCCATGCGGTTAATGTCACGCAACACAGGTTTAACATCCCTAATGTTAATGCTTGAGGGCCAAAACCTCGATGCCGTGATAGCAGTCACATAACCTGTAAATTCTATGCCCTTAAGTGCATTACCGAAGCAAAAACCCAATTACATCAATTTTTCTGCCATGTGGCTCATCTACACTAACCCTACTACTTTTGGGGAGTTCTTTTTAAAGAGCGCCTCGTAATGACAATAACAAGCGGATTTCCGCAATCACACACTGGAGGATAACTGTGCAAATTATCACCACAGATATCGCAGTCATCGGCGCAGGCGGCGCTGGTCTTCGTACTGCTATTGCAGCGGCTGAAGCAAACCCAGACTTAGAAGTCGCTCTGATTTCTAAAGTTTATCCAATGCGCTCCCACACGGTCGCTGCAGAGGGTGGCTCAGCAGCAGTTATCAAGGATGAAGATAGCTTAGACAACCACTTCAACGACACTGTTGGCGGTGGTGACTGGCTATGTGAACAGGATGTTGTTGAATACTTTGTAGAGAACGCGACTCGCGAAATGATCCAAATGGAGCAATGGGGTTGCCCATGGAGTCGTAAAGAGAACGGTGAAGTCAACGTACGCCGCTTTGGTGGTATGAAGGTTGAACGTACTTGGTTCGCTGCAGACAAAACTGGCTTCCACATGCTTCATACGCTATTCCAGACATCAATGAAGTACAGCAACATCAAACGTTTTGATGAGTACTTTGTGGTGGATCTGCTTGTTGATGAAGGCGAAGTTCAAGGTCTGATTGCTATTCACATGTCTGAAGGCGAGCTTGTTACTATCAAAGCAAAATCTGTTGTTCTAGCAACAGGTGGCGCGGGCCGTGTTTACCACTGTAACACCAACGGCGGTATCGTAACGGGCGATGGTATGGCAATGGCTTACCGTCACGGCGTTCCTCTACGTGATATGGAATTCGTTCAATACCACCCAACCGGTCTTCCAGGCACAGGTATCCTGATGACGGAAGGTTGTCGTGGTGAAGGCGGTATCATCGTTAACAAGAATGGCTACCGTTACCTACAAGATTACGGCATGGGCCCTGAAACTCCAGTTGGCCAACCGAAGAACAAGTACATGGAACTGGGTCCTCGTGACAAAGTTTCTCAAGCTTTCTGGCACGAACAACAGAAAGGCAACACCATCAAACACCCACTGGGTGACGTGGTGCACCTAGACCTTCGCCACCTTGGTGAAGAGTACCTACAAGAGCGTCTACCGTTCATCTGTGAGCTAGCAAAAGCTTACGTAAACGTGGACCCTGCAAAAGAGCCAATTCCAATTCGTCCAACCGTTCACTACACCATGGGTGGTATTGAAACGGACGGCGGATGTGAAACTCGCATTAAAGGCCTATTCGCGGTGGGTGAATGTGCGTCTGTTGGTCTTCACGGTGCAAACCGTTTAGGGTCTAACTCACTGGCTGAGTTCGTGGTATTTGGCCGCGTAGCGGGTGAAAACGCAGTGAAACGCGCAGCAGAATTCAAAGGTTGGAACGACGCGGCAATTGACGCGCAAGTCAAAGCCGTTGAAGAGCGCATCGCGAAACTGATGAACCAAGAAGGCGACGAAAACTGGGCAGAAATACGCACAGAAATGGGCCACACCATGGAAGCGGGCTGTGGTATATACCGCCAAGAAGATTTGATGCAAGCGACTATCGACAAAATCACTGAGTTGAAAGAACGCTACAAACGCATCAGCATCAAAGACAAAGGTAAAGTGTTCAACACAGACCTTCTATACGCAATCGAAGTGGGTTACGGCCTAGAAGTCGCAGAAGCGATGGTTCACTCTGCGATTCTACGTAAAGAGTCGCGCGGCGCGCACCAACGTCTAGACGACGGTTGTACAGAACGTGATGACGTGAATTTCCTAAAACACTCACTTGCTTTCTACAAGCCAGAGTCAGCACCAAGTATCGATTACAGCAATGTGACCATCACTAAGTCACAGCCAAAAGCTCGTCTATACGGTGAAGCAGCAGAAAAAGCAGCGGCTGAAGAGAAGAACGCAGAGGAGCAAGCATAATGTCAGCAAATCGCATTCAAAAAGTAGACATCCTGCGTTACGACCCAGAGAAAGATGCAGAACCATACAAGCAAACATTCGAAGTCCCATTCGATGAAACCATGTCTGTACTTGACGCGCTTGGTTACATCAAAGACCACCTAGACAAAGATCTGTCTTACCGTTGGTCTTGCCGTATGGCGATCTGTGGTTCTTGCGGCATCATGGTGAACAACGTACCGAAACTTGCTTGTAAGAGCTTCCTACGTGACTACCCAGACGGTGTGACTATCGAGCCTCTAGCGAACTTCCCAATCGAGAAAGACTTGATTGTTGATATGACGCCATTCATCGAGCGCCTAGAAGCAATCAAACCATACATCATTGGTAACGATCGTAAACCAGAAGACGGTACGAACTTGCAAACGCCAGAACAGATGGCGAAATACAAGCAATTCGCTGGCTGTATCAACTGTGGTCTGTGCTATGCAGCATGTCCTCAGTTTGGTCTTAACCCAGAGTTCATCGGTCCTGCTGCACTAACGCTAGCCCACCGCTACAACCTAGACAGCCGTGACAACGGTAAAGATGAGCGCATGAAGCTTATCAACGGTGAAAACGGTGCTTGGGGTTGTACGTTTGTTGGTTACTGTTCTGAAGTTTGTCCGAAGAACGTTGACCCAGCAGCGGCAGTAAACCAAGGCAAAGTGGAGTCTTCTATGGACTTCGTGATTGCTATGTTGAAACCTGATGGTTCACCAAAGAAAGTGGAGGCATAAGGATGAGCAATCGTAAACCTTACGTTCGTGAAGTTAAACGCACTTGGTGGAAGAACCATCCTTTCTACCGCTTCTACATGCTACGTGAAGCGACGGTGCTTCCGTTAATCCTATTCACTCTGTTCCTAACTTTCGGTTTAGGTTGCTTGGTGAAAGGTCCTGAAGCATGGCAAGGTTGGTTAGCATTCATGGCGAACCCAATCGTAGTCGCAATCAACATCGTTGCACTACTCGGTAGCCTATTCCACGCTCAAACTTTCTTCAGCATGATGCCACAAGTAATGCCAATTCGTTTGAAGGGCAAACCAGTGGACAAGAAGATCATCGTATTGACTCAGTGGGCCGCTGTTGCGTTCATCTCACTGATCGTTCTCATCGTGGTGTAAGGAGCTGAGCAATGAAACCGAATTATAGTGTAAACACATCACCAAAACGTTCTGATGAGCCAATCTGGTGGGGTCTGTTTGGCGCAGGTGGTACTTGGTTCGCGATGATCACGCCAATCACCGTTCTTGTGCTAGGTATCTTGGTACCACTAGGCGTGATTGACGCAGAAGCGATGAGCTACGAGCGTGTCTCTGCCTTCGCAACCAGCATCATCGGTGCGCTATTCATCATTGGCACGCTAGCATTGCCAATGTGGCATGCAATGCACCGTGTACACCACGGCATGCACGACCTTAAATTCCACACTGGTGTGATTGGTAAAATTGCATGCTATGCATTTGCAGGCCTCATCACTGCACTAGCAGTTATCTTTATCTTCATGATTTAAGAGACTGACCAAAAAAAGAAAAAGCTGGCTAAATGCCAGCTTTTTTATTGCTTTGGGTTACCTATGATCTTTTTGCTTTTTAAGCTTTTGACCACCCATGATCTTATTGCTGTGCGACCTTCTTTGTCTGGTCCATAAGACCCAGAGCACCAAAGCCAGTAATCACATCTAGGTTTGTTTTCAAGCCCGTTTCGTCACTTCCACCAATGTAATTTTGTGGCATCTGAACTTGGAAGTTTTGCAAATTGTTGTACAGCGAGTTCGCTACGTCTCGATTCAATTCTGCCAAGTAAACTTCACGGTTTGCTCCTAACGCCGCATACTTACCTTTTAGGACTTCAGATTCTGCGCGACCTTTCGCTAATATCGCTTTCGCTTCAAACTCAGCAGAAAGTGCGTTCGCTTTTTGAATCGCTAAGTTAGCCTCTGCGATAGCTAGCTCTTTCTCCTTCTCTACTTCAGCAAGTCGTTTGGTTTTTTCCACTTCAACGATTTCACGCTCTGCAATCTGACGTGCAACTTCCACTTCTTTTTGTTGAGCAATAATTGCGAGTTCTTTACCACGCTGGGCGTCTTGCACCTCACGTGTTCGTTGAATCTCTTTGCGTAACTGCTCGGTCTCTGCCTGTGCTTTCGACGTTTCTTGTTCCTGAATCGCGCGAATACGATCCGCCACTAAACGCTTTTTATCTGCCAATAGCTGATCTAATTGCTTTTCTGGCTGCGGGTCACCAATGGTCACCTGCGTCACTTGAATACCGTATTGTTGTAACGGATTGTCTTGACGAATTGGTTGCCCGGTTTTGTCTACGACTGGCACAGTTTTCCATACCAGTTGATTGGTGCGCTGTAATTGGTTCGGATTAGCTTGATTCACCCCAACAGGCGCAAGATCCAACTCTTCCACTTCAACCTGACGTCGCTCTGTTAGATAAATCCCCTCTCGTAACTGATCGCCAAGTTTCGATTTGAACTGGTTCAAACCACCTTGGAAAAACTCTTCACCCGTGTATTGGGTTGCGGTAATCACCGTTACGTTACGTGCGTTCTTTACAAGCAGCGCATCGATCAAGTTACTGTTGTTGCGGAACTCTTTATGCATCTTCTTCACCGCTTCAGGGTCATTACTGAGCTTAAAGCGGAATGTTACGGGGATCTGACCAATATAGGTGTCGGCAAATCGAACCTGAATCGCATCAAGACGTTGATAAAAATCTTCGCCCTTGCTGTTACCGAATGACACGGTGATCACTTGGTCATACTTGGTGATTTTGGACAGAAATGGCATACGAAAATGAATGCCAGGTTCAGTAAACACATCCAACTCACCAGTAATATTATTCTGATGCACGTAGCTGTAACCCGCATCGGTCATCAGCACCGAGCTATTAATCGTTAAGCCTATTGCCAACAGCGGTACGCCAAATACGGCTGCTTTTAATCCTTTATGTAGTAACTGACGTCTTTCTTCCACCTTTAAACCCCTTCCTAAACCTCTGCTTTCCATTTTGTTCTCCTTTTTGGATTGTTACTGAGTTAAATCGATAAAAATCAGATTGCTATGCAACTCAGCGACATGTACTAATGTATCAAAATGTTACATTAAGGAATAATCGACAGATTCATGGAATAAATAAGATTTTTACGAATAATACAAAATCATCAAAAATTTGCGGAGGATATCGATGTTTTACGCAGAGGGATTAAAAGAGAAGAATCACAGGCAATAAAAAAGGCCGCCGAAGCGACCTTTCTAACAATCATATAAAGTGCTTACTTCACACGACCTACGTATTCAGCAGTACGAGTATCTACGCGAATCACTTCACCAATTGAGATGAACAGAGGAACACGAACAACAGCGCCAGTTGATAGCGTCGCTGGTTTACCGCCAGTACCTTGAGTATCACCTTTCAGGCCTGGGTCTGTGTCTACAACTTCTAGCTCAACGAAGTTTGGTGGAGTAACAGTAATTGGGTTACCGTTCCAAAGAGTGATCATACAAGTGTTGTTTTCTACCAACCACTTAGCGTTTTCACCTACCGCTTTTGCATCCGCTGCGATCTGTTCAAACGTTTCACTGTTCATAAAGTGGTAGAATTCGCCGTCTGAATATAGATAATCTAGGTCGATATCCATTACGTCTGCCACTTCACAAGTGTCACCAGACTTGAATGTTTTCTCTAGCACTTTACCAGAAAGAAGTTTACGAATTTTAACACGGTTGAACGCTTGGCCTTTACCTGGTTTAACGTATTCGTTTTCCAGAATTACACAAGGCTCGTTATCAAGCATTAACTTAAGACCGCCTTTAAATTCATTGGTGCTAACTGTAGCCATTTTTTCCTCTTACATTCTTAGAGCTAAATTCAATGCCGCACATAATAACCCGAAAAGTCGAATCTGTTGAGCAAAACTGGCTCAAACAGTTGGCGAATGGGATCTCTGATCCTGCAAAATTGCTCGAAATACTGGAAATTGATCCTTCACCGTGGCAAGACGGGTTTGCCGCGCGCAAGCTGTTTGCACAGCGTGTACCGCAAAGTTTTGTCGATAGGATGGAGAAAGGCAACCCTAAAGACCCTCTTTTACGTCAGGTTTTACCACTGAACGACGAATTTGAGGTGCATCCGGGTTACTCCAATGATCCATTGGAAGAGCAGGACAATGAAGTCCCTGGCCTGCTACACAAGTATCGCAACCGCGCCCTGATGATTGTCAAAGGTGGCTGCGCGGTAAATTGCCGTTACTGCTTTCGTCGTCACTTCCCTTATCAAGAGAACAAAAGCGGGAAACAAGCATGGACCAAGTGCTTAGAGTACCTGGCACAACAACCAGAGTTGAACGAAGTCATCTTCTCAGGTGGTGATCCATTAATGGCAAAAGACGATGAACTTCATTGGCTTTTAGAGCACATTGCTCATATTCCTCACATCAAACGTCTGCGTATTCATAGCCGTTTACCTGTGGTGATTCCAGCTCGAGTCACTGATGAACTATGCCAACTGCTGCAAGCATCAAGGTTACAAATCATCCTCGTCACTCACATCAACCATGCCAACGAAATCAATGACGAATTTTCTGAACAGATGTTCAAGCTCAAAAGAGCGGGCGTTACGCTTCTAAACCAAGGCGTTCTGCTGAAAGGCGTGAATGATTCGGTAGAAGCTCAAGTGGCGTTAAGTGAGGCCTTATTTGACGCGGGCATCTTGCCTTATTACCTCCACGTTCTTGATAAGGTGCAAGGCGCAGCGCACTACTTTATTTCGGACGAAGAAGCGAAAGCTATTATGCGCGGACTCATCACGCGTGTATCGGGTTATCTGGTACCAAAACTCACACGAGAAATTGGTGGCAGGCCAAGTAAAACGCCGTTGGATTTGCATTTAGAATAAGCTCTGACGCTCAATTAAATTTGTCGTCTAGATTGATTATTTTTGTTCGCTTTGCACGGTAAGTCTATGCATACTCCGCACTTTTGGAGGTCAAGATGCATACAGCATTCGAACAAATTTTCGATCTTGGCCCATTCAGTTGGCCTGCCCTACTATGCTGCGCCATTAATGGGCTCATGATCGGTATAGAGCGCCAAACTCGTGGTAAACCGGTTGGCATTCGCACAGCAATATTAATTATTTCAGGCACCTACCTGTTTATGTCGATGGCAGTGTCGTTATCGCCAAATACACTTGATCAAGCACGAGTGCTTGGTCAGATCATTACTGGCGTCGGCTTCTTAGGCGCTGGCGTTATGATGACACTTGATGGAAAAATCCATGGCGTAACATCCGCGGCTGTAATATGGGTGCTAGCAGGTTTAGGTTTGATGATAGGTTTGGGTTATTTAACGCAGTCGGTGGTTATTACTCTCCTGACATTAACCGTGTTGTTAGGTGTGGATAAAGCAGAAAACCACATCAAAGCATTACGCCGCGGTGTTCATCAAAGAATTCAACAACGCAAAACTTCATCACGATTAATTAAATAGTTAACGCTCCGAGAAACTCGCTTCATCTCATCAGCAATTAAAGAGCCCTCGACGAACATCGAGGGCTTTCTGTATATAAAGATTCTGACTTTCTCAGGGATTACTTAGCAAAGTTGATGAGTGGGAAACACTTGAAGAAACCGTTATCCGCACAGTTCAAAAGACCAATTTGCACACCATCGATTTGATCGGTCATGTTGAAGAAACCAAACTGGAAATTAGACTTCTTAGAGATACTCGCTAAGCCCACATCCGCCATGGTGTAGCCTTCAGAATAGTTCACCGCGCTCCAGTTCAAGCCTTTTACGTTGTTCGTAATGTTAACAGCACCCAAGTTAACACCCGTCGTCTGACCTTGGTTCCAGTTAACTAAGCCTAAAGACGCGCCTTTCATTTCTTGATTTACTTTTGCTGCGCCAAAAAACAGACCGAAGTTCACACCTGTCGTACGATCCGTTTCTGACATACCAAGCAGTGAAAAGTCGACACCTTTAACCTCATTTACCTGCCCATGCAACACAGCTAAACGAACGCCACCTACTGAAGAATTAGAGGGTGCGTTTGTGTTATCGATAGTAGAGAACATCACAGGAGTACTGTCGGCAAAAGCAACAGGTGATGCGATAGCGGCTGCAACCGCCAATGACGTCATAAGCTTTTTCATTTTCATCTCCATGATGGGAAGCAACAATTTACAACATAGTGTAATGTTCAGATTTTGCTCTGTCCCCGTTCAAAAAGTGTTAGCAATAGGTCAGATTTAACCATCTGACTCAAAAGAAAAAATATTTCTCTTCGATTTTTTGCTTCTGAAATGGCGCTTTTTACGCTCAAAAATTTCATGATAAGCCACACCAGAACGTCATGTTTCTCAGGTGACACGCATAAAAAAGTCGAGGCATCTGCCTCGACTTTTAAGGGTTTGGTCGGTTATCTTTCCGCTATAAGGTTTCCCTAGAGCGATGAGATAAGCTGGCTTACATCATGCCGCCCATACCGCCCATGCCACCCATGCCGCCCATGTCAGGCATCGCTGGCGCGTCTTTTTGCGGTAGGTCAGTAACCATCGCTTCAGTTGTGATCATCAGACCTGCAACCGATGCTGCGAATTGTAGTGCAGAACGAGTAACTTTAGTTGGATCTAGGATACCCATTTCTAGCATGTCGCCGTATTCGCCTGTTGCCGCGTTGTAGCCGTAGCTACCTTCACCCGCTTTCACGTTGTTCGCAACAACTGAGTCTTCCTCACCTGCGTTCTTCGTGATTTGACGGATTGGCGCTTCCATTGCACGTAGTGCAACGCGGATACCAACGTTTTGTTCTTCGTTGTCACCCGTTAGGTGAGCAATCTTAGATGCCGCGCGGATAAGTGCAACACCACCACCAGCAACAACACCTTCTTCAACCGCTGCGCGAGTTGCGGCTAGCGCATCTTCTACACGGTCTTTCTTCTCTTTCATTTCAACTTCAGTCGCAGCACCAACTTTGATTACTGCAACACCGCCAGCCAGTTTAGCTACGCGCTCTTGTAGTTTCTCTTTGTCGTAGTCTGAAGTTGCGTCTTCGATTTGTTGACGAATCTGAGCAACACGGCCAGAGATCATCTCTTCTTCACCGATACCATCGATGATAGTCGTGTTTTCTTTCGTGATAGAAACACGCTTCGCTTGACCTAGATCTTCTAGTGCAACTTTTTCTAGCTCTAGACCGATCTCTTCAGAAATCACAGTACCGCCAGTTAGGATAGCGATGTCTTGTAGCATTGCTTTACGACGGTCACCGAAGCCAGGTGCTTTCACAGCTGCAACTTTTACGATGCCACGCATGTTGTTCACAACCAATGTTGCTAGCGCTTCGCCTTCCACATCTTCTGCAATGATAAGCAGTGGACGAGATGCTTTCGCGACAGCTTCTAGCGTTGGAAGAAGCTCACGAATGTTTGAGATCTTCTTGTCTACTAGAAGAATGAATGGGTTTTCTAGATCAACACTGCCTGATTCTTGGTTGTTGATGAAGTAAGGAGACAGGTAACCGCGGTCGAACTGCATACCTTCTACTACGTCTAACTCGTCTTGTAGCGCCTGACCTTCTTCAACCGTGATAACGCCATCACGACCCACACGCTCCATTGCTTCTGCAATGATATTACCTACGCTTGCGTCTGAGTTTGCAGAGATAGTACCAACCTGCGCGATCGCTTTTGTGTCGTTACATTCAACAGAAAGCTCTTTTAGTTGCTCAACTGCCGCGGCAACAGCTTTGTCGATACCACGCTTAAGATCCATTGGGTTCATGCCCGCTGCGACTGCTTTTAGACCTTCGTTAACGATAGATTGTGCTAGTACCGTTGCTGTTGTTGTACCGTCACCCGCTGCGTCGTTTGCTTTAGACGCAACTTCTTTAACCATTTGTGCGCCCATGTTCTGGAATTTATCTTCCAGCTCGATTTCACGCGCTACTGATACACCATCTTTAGTGATAGTTGGTGCACCAAAAGATTTGTCTAGAACGACATTACGTCCTTTAGGACCCAGTGTTACTTTTACTGCGTCAGCCAGAACGTTTACACCTTCCAGCATTTTAACTCGTGCGTCATTACCAAATTTAACGTCTTTAGCAGCCATCTTTGATTTCCTTTCTAAAATTCTTTGTGTGTAATTTCGTAATTGAATCTGAGCAAAAAATTACTCAATGATTGCTATTATTCAACGATCGCCATGATGTCGTTTTCAGACATGACAAGCACTTCTTTACCGTCGATTTTTTCAGTTTTTGTACCGTAACCTTCAGCGAAGATAACGGTATCACCGACTTTAACGTCTAGTGGCAGTACGGTGCCGTTTTCTAGGATGCGGCCTTTACCCACAGCTAGAACAACACCGCGAGTCGATTTTTCTGCAGCAGAACCAGTCAGAACGATGCCACCAGCAGACTTAGATTCAACTTCTTTACGTTCAACGATAACTCGGTCATGTAATGGACGAATGTTCATCGGTCGTCTCTCCTGAAAATTTCCATGTTTATTTGATAATTGTCCTTAGGGACTGTAGCCCCAGACACGTGATCCCTATATAAGGGGTCGAAGCAGCGATCCCAAGGGGGTGGCACAAAATTTTTGTGACTTAGTTAAAATAACGAACAACTAGGCAACGGTTTGCGTTAGAAATGCTCACTCGCTCGGCATCTCGCTTTCTTGTATCCTTGCAGTTTGCTCACCAGATAGTTGTCACACATGCAGGAAAATAACAAGCTGGAACCCCAAGCGACCGATAAGCATGGTTTGTTGACCGCACCCATTCCTGAAACGCTGCGGAAAATGACCGTACCCATGACCATGGGCATGATCGCAATTTTGATGTTTAACTTGGTGGACACGTTTTTTATCTCGTTGCTTGGCACTCAAGCGCTAGCAGCTATCAGCTATACCTTCCCTGTCACCTTTGCGGTTAACTGCATTACGATGGGGATTGGGATGGGACTATCGACCAATATTGGTCGCTTGCTTGGGCAAGGTCATGCACCACAAGCTGCACGGTTCACCACCCACGGTTTGTTATTAGCCGTGTTACTTGTGGCTATCGCGTCTTCTATTGGCTTTACCACCATTGCGCCATTGTTTCGTTTTCTTGGTGCGTCTGATGATCTCATCCCTCTTATTGAGCAGTATATGCAGGTCTGGTATCTCACCATTCCTCTGCTAGTGATCCCAATGGCGGGCAACAGTGCTATCCGAGCTACTGGCGACACAAAGACACCAGCAAAAGTCATGATGTTGGCTGGTTTGATTAATGGCATGCTCGATCCATTGTTGATTTTCGGTTATGGCCCTTTTCCGGAACTTGGCATTCAAGGCGCAGCCATAGCAAGTGCCTTTAGCTGGTTAGGTGCTTTGTGTGGCTCATTCTATGTGCTAATTAAACGGGAAAAATTGCTTGCTCAACCCCAATGGGCTTTGCTGAAACAAGACTGGCAACAGACACTAAAAATTGGTACCCCTGCTGCGCTATCAAACGCGATGAATCCGTTGTCCGGTGCCATTCTGATGATGCTGTTATCCAACCATGGTACAGCGGCGGTTGCTGCTTACGGCGCAGCGCAGCGTATTGAGTCTATATTGATTTTAGTATTGATGTCGCTGACCTCTGCCCTCACACCGTTTATGGCACAAAATTTAGGAGCCAAACAACCGCAACGAGCCTTTTCCGGTTTATTTATTAGCATGCGTTTTGCAGTGGTATTCCAAGGGTTTATCTTCTTGATGATGGTACCGCTGAGCATTCCTCTGGCTGCGCTATTTTCTCAGGAAGATGCGGTGAAAAACCTGCTTTGGCATTATTTACTGGTGGTGCCATTTAGTTATGGCTTCCAAGGCATCGTAATGATGTTAGTCAGTGGTTTGAATGCGATGCACAAGCCATTGCGTGCATTCCAGTGGAGCTTTATGCGGCTGTTCATTTTTACCTTGCCATCGGCGTGGATCGGGAGCCAAATCTACAGCATTGAAGGCTTGTTTATCGGTATCGCGGTTGGAAATACGTTGGGTGGGCTACTGGGCTACTTGTTTGCGCTGCGCGAGCGAAAATTAACGCTCATAGAGCAGAGCAGCGTGTCTTAGCACTCGTCTATCGCTAGTTTCTTTTTTGTTGATTCTCAAATACAAAAAAAACCGCGGAAAGCCGCGGTTTTGTTTATCTATTTCAAGCTTACTTAGAACAGTTCTTCAGCAACTTTGTATAGATCGTTGCGTACTGGACGCTTCATGTTTTCGATTGCGTCGATGATATCGTGGTGAACAAGTTGCTCTTTCACGATACCTACACAACGACCACCATGACCTTCGATCAATAGGTGAACAGCGTAGTTACCCATACGAGATGCTAGTACGCGGTCAAATGCAGTTGGACGACCACCACGTTGGATGTGACCAAGTACTGTTGCACGAGTTTCACGACCTGTCGCGGCTTCGATGTCACGTGCTAGTTCATTAGCATCCATCATTAGCTCAGTAAGCGCGATGATCGCGTGTTTCTTACCTTTAGCGATACCATCTTGGATGTTGCTGATCAGCTTGTCTTTGTCTAAACCAGTTTCCGGAGTGATGATGTATTCACAACCGCCCGCAATTGCAGACATCAGAGTCAAATCACCACAGTGACGGCCCATGATTTCTACAATTGAAATACGTTGGTGAGATGAAGAAGTATCACGTAGACGATCGATTGCATCGATAACGGTGTTTAGTGCACTTAGGTAGCCCACAGTGTAATCCGTACCTGCGATATCGTTGTCGATTGTGCCCGGAAGACCGATACATGGGTAACCCATTTCAGTCAGTTTCTTCGCACCCATGTACGAACCATCACCACCGATTACCACTAGTGCATCGATACCATGTTTTTTAAGGTTCTCAATCGCTTTTTCACGAACTTCCACTTGTTTAAATTCAGGGAAACGTGCAGAACCTAGGAACGTACCACCTTTGTTGATCACATCTGAAACGCTAGAACGATCTAGCTTCTCGATGCGGCCTTCGTATAGGCCTAGGTAGCCGTCGTACACACCGAATACTTCCAATCCTTCGGATAGTGCTGTACGTACTACGCCGCGTATCGCAGCGTTCATACCAGGTGCGTCACCGCCACTTGTTAAAACACCGATCTTCTTAATCATGCTCACCCTCGATCTTTGGCAATCAATTATTTAATTTTCTTTTAGGCCCCTTGTTACCAAGCAACCTGCATAATCCAGAACTGTGCGTTATGTTACATTTCCTCTACAGGATTACCAATGAAAACGCACTTTTTTATGTAACTTTTCTACTTATGTAAGAGTATTACAGTTTCTCTATGAAACTTTGTTGATTCATATCAGGATCACGAATCTTAATAAGTATTGATGGAAAGATAGTCAATAAGTACCTGTTTGTCGTCGGGCACTGATGGATTTTTCAAGCCTACCAATCTTGCGCTTTCTGCTCTTTCTCAGGTCCGAAAACGACAGACAATGGATCTTGATGGATCAGTACGTCCGCATCAGGAAACAGAGCCAATAAATTATCTTCCACTTTATCAGCAATGTAATGCGCCTCAATTAATCGTAAGTTATCGTCTAGCTCTAAATGCAACTGTATAAAGCGCGTCGGTCCGGACATTCGCGTGCGTAACTGATGCACGCCCAATACCCCTTTTACGCTCAAACAAGCTTGGTTAATTTGCTCAAGCTCTTCATCGGGCAACTTTCTATCAAGTAAGGTTTGAATCGCTTCGCTGACCATTTTGAAAGCGCTATAAAGAATGAAGACACCAATACCAATCGCAAACACAGCATCCGCTTGAGTCACTCCAAAATAACTGAGCCCCAGAGCAACCATGATCGCAGCATTCATATACAAGTCAGTCTGATAATGCAGAGAATCCGCCGCTATTGCTTGGCTCCCCGTCACGCGAACCACATGTTTTTGGAACATCACCAAGCCAAGTGTGACCACAATCGCAAACAGCGATACATACACACCTAACTCCGGTGCGTGTAAAGCATGTGGGCGGAAAAATCGGTCAATCCCGTTAAGAATCAAAAATACTGCCGAGCCCGAAATAAACATTGCTTGGGCTAGGGCCGCTAAGGACTCAGCTTTACCATGTCCAAACGTATGTTCGCGGTCTGCCGGTTGTAAGGCGTAACGAACCACCACAAGATTCACAACCGAAGCCGCGATATCTAACATGGAGTCAATCAATGACGCCAATAAGCTCACTGAGCCGGTTACCCACCACGTGATGACTTTTACTATCAGAAGAAGCGTCGCCACAATGGTTGCAGTCCAAGCGGCGGTCGTAACTAAACGTGCGTATTGCTGTTTCATAATCAAAGAGTTAACTAAAACCATACGTTGAGTATATTGAATGACCATGAAATAACCAGATCAAAAAGAGGCAACCAATGGCTGCCTCTTTATATAACATCAATTCATGACTTAATTATTGCGCGACTTTTCCATGCGCTTGTGCATTCTGTCGCCACACTCTTGCATACGTTCATTTTGTAGCTCAACAAATTTCGCTTTCTGCTCAGGTGTTAATACACTAAGCATTTGGTGCTTTCTTTCTAGCATTTGCACGCGACGTTCCGTTTGGCGCTCAACCATCTCTTTTGCTAATTCGGTAGCTTGAGCTTCATCAAAATTATCCGCCAGCAAAAGCGATTGCACTTTTGCGTGATGCGCTTGACGCTCAGCCATACGTGCTTCTTTGCCATCAGCGAATTTTGCTTTCATTTCTGCTTTGTTTGCTTCACGCATTTCTTTTAGCTGATCTTTTTGTGCATCAGTCAGGTCTAGTTGACGCATGACACCTCGGTCCATACCCATGCCGCATTCGTCACGAGGACCTTTATGATGGTTTTTACCACCGTAAGCGAATGCGCTTGCGGCGCCAAGAGTAAGAGGTAGAACAACAGCAGCTAACACAAGTTTTTTTGCAGACTTCATAATACGATTCCTTACACAGGTGAGTGGTTCTTCTGAGCTGTTCTCACAGCGCTTGAGTATAGAATACGACCCGCTAGGTAAAGCGACGTATAGGGAGCGTAAAGAATCGTAAAGAGTGATTTTTCTCCTCTTCGTTGCGCATCATTCCAATGTAATATTAGGCTATCGGTAACTTACTATAGGTGCCCCCATGGCAAACATTCTTTTAATCGATGACGATATCGAGCTAACTAGCTTATTAAAAGAAGTACTCAGTTTCGAAGGGTTTGACGTCAGCGAAGCAAATGACGGTGAAGCCGGCTTAGCCGCGATCAATGATAAGATTGATTTGATTTTGTTGGATGTCATGATGCCAAAACTCAATGGCATGGAAACGCTGAAACGCTTACGTGAAAATTGGGAAACTCCCGTCTTGATGCTGACCGCTAAAGGGGAAGAAATTGATCGCGTGATCGGCTTGGAACTGGGCGCGGATGATTATTTACCAAAACCTTTTAGTGACCGAGAGCTGTTAGCGCGAATCCGCGCGATTTTACGCCGCACTAGCAGCACACAAAAAAATACCAAAAACAGCGATTGCATTGAGTATCAAGAAATCCGCCTCTATCCCGGTAAGCAAGAAGCGTATTGTGAGCAACAGTTACTCGATCTCACAGCAACCGAGTTTGCGCTACTCACCCACTTCGTACAAAACCCAGGACAAGTGCTGACCAAAGAGACACTGAGCTTAGATGTGCTTGGTAAACGACTGGCGGCCTTTGACCGTGCAATCGATATGCATGTCTCGAACTTACGTAAAAAATTACCAGATCAAAGCAATGGCAAGCCGCGAATTAAAACCCTGCGTGGTCGTGGCTACATGCTGCTTGAGGAGGATTAATGCGCCTATCACGCATCAAACTGCCAAACATCAATAGCCTGTATGGACGCATCTTTGCCATTTTTTGGTTCACCATGTTATTAGTATTGATAGCCGTGCTATCACTGCCACATTTGGACCCACGCAAAGCTCGCGATATTCCAGAAGAACACTACAAACGTATGGTAGAAACGCGTGACTCAATCCAACAAAAATACAGCCAGCAAACTGATTTAGGCCGCATACTTTTTCGTATCGAGGGCAACCGTCACGGCAAGCACGACCCTCGCCCACGAGTCTTTTTTTCTGACTACAGCGGTAATGTTCTTACGACAGAAAAACGCAGCAATTTTCAATTGCGTGCCATGCAAAACTTTGTCACCAGTATCGAAGATTACAATAATCCAAAGCAGAAGCTGTATGGTCGATACATGATTGCGGGCCCAATTCCTATCACTTTGGCAGGTTCCGATATCTTGATGTACGTGGGCTTCAAATGGAATGAGCCACCACCTCTACTCCTGCGTCTGTTTGATCACCCATTCCAGCTCTTGCTTGCAGTCATGCTGGTTAGTACACCATTGCTGTTATGGCTTGCTTGGGCTTTGAGTCAGCCTGCACGTCGTCTTGAAGCCGCTGCTCAACGTGTGGCGAAAGGTGAATTTGTCACAGACCCAAATTTAGAAAAAGGTACGGCGGAATTTCGTCAAGCAGGCAGCAGCTTCAACCAGATGGTCGAAGCGGTTAATCAAATGATTTCAGGACAACAACGTTTGCTATCCGATATCTCTCACGAGCTGCGCTCACCTTTAACTCGTCTGCGCATGGCAAGCGCATTAGCGACGCGTAAACAAGGCGAAAGCCCAGAACTGACTCGTATCGATACCGAAGCGCAGCGCTTGGAACAGATGATCAGTGAACTATTAGAGCTTTCTCGCATGCAGGCGAACAGTCATATGACTCGCGAAACACAGCCACTAGAAAGTTTATGGGAAGAAATCATTAAAGATGCGCAGTTTGAAGCAGAGCAAATGGGCAAACAGCTACACTATTCAGAATTACCTAAGCGCAATATTTCCGGTAACCCTAAACTGCTGATGAGTGCGGTGGAAAATATCGTTCGTAACGCCATTTACTACGGAAAAGATGAGGTACAAATCGACATCAAAGCCGATGACGATACGCTTCGTATCACGGTTGACGATAATGGAGAAGGTGTACCAGAAGAGGAACTGGCCGCGATTTTTCGCCCGTTCTATCGCGTTTCCACGGCACGCGATCGCCACTCTGGCGGCACAGGTCTCGGCCTAACCATTACCGAAAGTGCCATTCGCCAGCACAGTGGCACGATCGCAGCCAGCCGAAGTCCTTTAGGCGGATTGCGCATGAGTATCACCTTACCGATCAATTGTTAGTCTCAATTTGATGAACTAACAATAATTCGCACCATATTTCTAGAGTGAGTGATTCACAGCCCCACCCTCACTTTAGAAATTGGTGAGGCTTCTTAGAATACCCTTACAAAGATCAAAGTTGATAATAATTATCGTTAGCATTAAAGTAAATTTTCCAATTAAGGAGGATTTACTATGTCACATACATTTCCCGCTCTGCCTTACCCGTACGATTCACTAGAGCCGTACATCGACGCGAAAACCATGGAAGTGCATTACAGCAAACACCACAAGACGTACTTTGATAAGTTTGTAAATGCCGTTGAAGGGAGCGAGCTCGAAACTCAGTCATTAGACGAGATCTTTGACAATATCTCTAAGCTCAGTCCAGCAGTACGTAATAATGGTGGCGGCTATTACAACCACATCATTTATTGGAATTGCATGTCACCAAACGGTGGCGGAGAGCCTCAAGGCGCGCTTGCTCAAGCAATTAACGATAAATTTGGTAGCTTTGCGCAATTTAAAGAGGCGTTTGCCCAAGCAGCCATCAATACCTTTGGGTCTGGCTTTGCATGGCTGATCGTAAAAGATGGTGAGATTCACATTACGTCCACCAGTAATCAAGACAACCCTCTGATGGACGTAGTGGATGTGCGCGGTGAACCAATCCTCGCATTAGACGTGTGGGAGCACGCGTATTACATCAGCTACCAAAACCGTCGCCCAGAATATATTGATGCGTGGTGGAACGTCGTCAACTGGCGAGCAGTTGAAGAAAACTATGCTCACGCTCTCTTATAAAGAGCATCGCTACTTACGGTATTAACATCCGCGCTAATGCCTGCTTTCATACCCAGGTCAATCTTGCTGAATCTCGCATATTTCGGTGACTTGGGTATATACTGCCCCTCTCTTTGACCAACTCTATTTCAATACCATGTTTGATATCGCTTTATACGAACCAGAAATCGCGCCGAACACCGGCAACATCATTCGACTATGCGCCAACTGCGGTGCAAACCTTCACTTAATTGAACCTCTGGGTTTCGATCTTGAAGAGAAAAAAGTCCGCCGCGCTGGTTTGGATTACCATGATTTAGCTCGCGTAACGCGTCATAAAAACTATCAAGCGTTCTTAGAATATTTAGAGAAAGAGAAGCAAGGTAACTACCGATTGTTTGCCTGCACCACCAAAACCACAGGTCACCACGTTGATGCACAATACCAAACAGGTGATGTTTTGATGTTTGGTCCAGAAACTCGTGGTTTGCCTGCTGAAATCATCGATAGCTTGCCAATGGAGCAGCGTATTCGCATTCCAATGATGCCGGACGCACGCAGCCTAAACCTTTCGAATGCCGTTGCGATCATTGCTTTTGAAGCATGGCGTCAAATGGGCTTTGAAGGCGCATTGTAAGCAGCACGAATTCCAAATACAAAAAAGGGCGCTTGGTGCGCCCTTTTGTTTTCTTTACTGTCTAACTCAATCAGTTGAGCTTGTTGCGATCATCATCGTCTTTACGCTCGTATTCCCCTTCGAAGGTATTGCCATTATCTGACTGGGAATCAAATGGGTCACGACGGAACGGGTCTTGCTCAAATGGCCCCTGGTTAGAGAAACCACCTTGGAAGCCACCGCCATGCATGGTTTTCACCACCATTTTGCTCATCAAGTATTTAGCTATCGCGGCGCGTGGCGCAGGAAGCAACACCAACATACCAAGGGCATCGGTCATAAAGCCCGGGGTTAACAGTAGCACGCCAGCCACCGCTAGCATTACGCCTTCAAAAATTTGCTGGGCTGGAATTTCACCTTGTTCAAGACGCCCCTGTACTGACATCAGTGTTTGTATACCTTGGCTACGAACCAACGATGCACCAACAAATGCCGTGATTAAGACTAGTGCAATGGTCGGCCATAAACCTAAAAAGCCGCCCACCTGAATAAATAAGCCGATTTCAATGATCGGAACAAAAATAAACGCTAATAATAAGATAGGAAACACACGCCCTCCTTTGTTTAATTCAGTGTAATGGTAAAAGCAGACTAAGCTCAAACGAATCGTTGTAAAAAAGCGTGTTCATACTGGTCTCCTTCTCTTTTAGACAAAGTAGCAGGAGCACGTTTCATTCAATTGCATACCGATTTTTTCGTGCTTTTAAAGTGCTAATTTCGAACTCTAAAAACTCATGTTTGTCGAGGAAAATCGAGTACCTATAAAGGGTTATTAATAACCCGTTCATACTTTGCAAATTATTGACTCATGAAAAACGAAAAAGGTGATCTAGTTACTATTTTTATGCGCTAGGTGCAGTATCATGTGCCACATAAGTCAGGACGGATTTTCCAGCCAAAAATTCTGATGAATGGATTCTAGATTGCAGAAATGGCTAATAAATAACTTTATTATCAGAATTATCATCTAAGGATCCTGCTATGGCTACCCTATCTGATGCTCCAAAAACAGCAAACCCAGCCACTCGTATTGAAGAAGATCTATTAGGTCAACGTCATGTCCCTGCAGATGCGTACTACGGTATTCATACGCTACGTGCGATCGAGAACTTCAACATCTCTAATATGACCATCTCTGACGTACCAGAATTTGTACGCGGCATGGTAATGACCAAAAAAGCCGCAGCGTTAGCAAACAAAGAACTTGGCGCTATTCCAAAAGACGTTGCAAACTACATCATCGAAGCGTGTGATTTGATCCTAGAAACTGGCAAGTGTATGGATCAGTTCCCATCAGACGTATTCCAAGGCGGTGCAGGCACTTCAGTTAACATGAACACGAACGAAGTGATCGCAAACGTTGCGCTTGAGTTGATGGGTAAAGAGAAAGGCCAATACGAATTTGTTAATCCAAATGACCATGTAAACAAGAGCCAATCAACCAACTGTGCGTACCCAACAGGTTTCCGTATTGCGGTATACAACAGCGTACACAAGCTAATGGAAGCAATTGAGTACCTAAAAGGCGCATTCGAACTTAAAGCCGTTGAGTTTAAAGATGTACTGAAAATGGGCCGTACTCAGCTTCAAGACGCAGTACCAATGACAGTAGGTCAAGAGTTCCATGCATGGGCGGTAACACTAAACGAAGAGATTCGTGCTCTAGATTACACATCTAAACTCCTCCTAGAAATCAACCTAGGCGCAACCGCAATCGGTACTGGTCTAAATACACCAACTGGCTACCAAGCGCTTGCAGTAAAACACCTAGCGGAAGTAACAGGCCTTGACGTTGTTGCAGCAGAAGACCTTATCGAAGCAACGTCTGACTGTGGTGCATACGTAATGACTCACGGCGCGCTAAAACGCCTAGCAGTGAAACTATCGAAGATCTGCAACGACCTTCGTCTACTTTCTTCTGGTCCTCGTGCGGGTCTAAATGAATTGAACCTACCTGAAATGCAAGCAGGCTCTTCAATCATGCCAGCTAAAGTAAACCCAGTTATCCCAGAAGTAGTAAACCAAGTTTGCTTCAAAGTTCTCGGTAACGACAACACGGTTTCTTTCGCAGCAGAAGGCGGTCAGCTACAGCTAAACGTAATGGAACCTGTGATCGCACAAAGTGTGTTTGAGTCTATCTCTCTACTACACAACGCGTGTGTGAACCTACGTGATAAATGTATCGACGGCATCACTGTGAACAAAGAAGTTTGCGAAAACTACGTTTACAACTCTATCGGTATCGTCACTTACCTAAACCCATACATCGGCCACCACGAAGGTGACATCGTAGGTAAGATTTGTGCAGAAACTGGTAAGAGTGTTCGTGAAGTCGTGCTAGAGCGCGGTCTGCTTACAGCAGAGGAGCTTGATGAAATCTTGTCAGTAGAAAACTTCATGCATCCTACTTACAAAGCAAAACGTTACGAGTAATAACGAATCCGAAGGGGGCCACTCAGGCCCCTTTTTTAGGCTCTCATACGGTTAACCACATTTTTTATATGCTTTTATTGCCGCTAAACCACTAGGTTCTCATTCTCTGAGCATTTACTCCTGTTCCTGAGTGTTCAAAAAATCAGAATCAAATAAAAAACTAAAGAGGTATCAATATGGTCATGGTCGAACTCTTCGTGGTTCTGCTCTTCATCTATTTGGGGGCAAGAATCGGTGGTATCGGCATTGGTTTTGCCGGTGGTGCTGGGGTCATTGCGTTGTCTTTGATCTTGGGCGTACCAACAAGCCAAGCTTACATTCCCGTTGACGTAATTTTGATCATCATGTCTGTAATCACCGCTATCGCAGCAATGCAAGTAGCTGGTGGTTTAGACTGGATGGTGCAAGTTGCTGAAAACTTTTTGCGCAAGCATCCTGAGCGCATCACCTTTTATGCGCCTATCGTAACTTACCTAATGACATTAATGGCGGGTACTGGCCACACGGCATTCTCTACTTTGCCAGTGATTGCAGAAGTAGCGAAAGGCCAAGGCGTGCGCCCTTCTCGTCCACTGTCTATCGCGGTCGTGGCATCGCAAATCGCTATCACCGCATCACCAATCTCAGCGGCTGTTGTAGCGTTCGCGGCAATGCTGCACCCATTTGGCGTTGACTACCTAACACTACTAGCAATCTGTATCCCAACGACGTTCATCGCGTGCATGATCGGTGCGTTCGTGGCGAACTTCATGGGCTGTGAGCTAAAAGACGATGCTGAATACCAAGAGCGTCTAGAAAAAGGCTTAATCAAGCTAAATACAGAAGCAAAACGCGAAATCCTACCAACAGCGAAGAAAGCAACCTTCATCTTCCTAGGCGCAATCGCATTTGTCGTGTGTTACGCAGCAGCAATTTCTGGCTCTGTTGGCCTTATCGAGAACCCTGCTCTAGGTCGTAACGAAGCTATCATGACGGTAATGCTAGCAGCTGCGGCAGCTATCGTAATGAGCTGTAAAATCGATGCTGGCAAAATCCCAGCAGCAGCAACATTCCGCTCTGGTATGACAGCGTGTGTGTGTGTTCTTGGTGTGGCATGGCTAGGTTCTACGTTCGTTAACGCGCACGTTGACGGCATCAAAGAAGTTGCGGGTGCGCTACTAGCAGACTACCCATGGATGCTAGCACTTGTTCTATTCTTCGCTTCAATGCTGCTTTACTCACAAGGTGCAACCACTGTTGCGCTGATGCCAGCAGCACTAGCAATCGGTGTCGCACCACTCACCGCAGTTGCATCTTTCGCAGCAGTAAGTGCGCTATTCGTGCTGCCAACTTACCCAACGCTACTTGCCGCGGTTGAGATGGACGACACGGGTTCAACTCGTATCGGTAAGTACGTATTCAACCACCCATTCTTTGTACCTGGTGTGGTAACCATCGCTTCTGCGGTAGCACTTGGCTTCGCATTCGGTGGTCTACTGATCTAGTAGAAACAGAGTCTTACTCGGGGAGCTTCGGCTCCCTTTTTTATTGCCTGTTGTCTTGATTTATGCTCAATAAATCTTCATTTTCATGAAACTTATTGACTCGCCTCCGGGTCTGATTGAGTTACACTAACGGCAATTATCTAAGATGAATTGACTCTTTTATGCGCGCATTACTTTCCGTTTTACTCTTAGGGCTCATTACCTTTTCCACTCCGTCTTTAGCTTTATTTGGCAAAGACCAGTTTAACAGTAGCCAGAACAACAGTTTTGGTAGCAGCAGCGACAGTTTTGTTCCTGTTGATCAGGCGTTTCCATTTAACTTCTACCAGCAAGATGACAAATTGATGCTCGATTGGCAGGTACGTGACGGGTACTACCTATATCAAGAGCGCTTGTCTGTAGCTGGTGAGAAAGTATCGCTAGGCGAACTGCAAATGGAAGACGGCACACCGCATAAAGATGAATTCTTTGGTGACGTGCATATCTATACTCAACCTCTCTTCGTTAATGTACCAATGCATGATTGGCAAGACGGTGCTCGCGTAGTCGTGCAATACCAAGGTTGTGCGAAAGCAGGCTTCTGTTACCCGCCAGAAACTCGCGTGATTCCTATCGGCGCGTTTACTTCGTCGAACTCAGATTCAACAACGGCGACAACTGCATCAAAAGCAGAACAGACACCAACAGCAACGCCACCAGCGGCGCAATCATCTACGTCTGGTGACACATCATCAGCGCCAGTAACACAGCAAGATAGCCTTGCAGCCAACCTTGCTGATAACTGGTGGACACCACTTCTGTTCTTGGCGCTTGGTGTGGGCTTGGCGTTTACACCTTGTGTGCTGCCTATGTACCCAATTCTGACCAGCATAGTGCTTGGCAGTGGCAAACTAAGCCAACGCCGTGCGCTAGGCTTGTCATTCGTCTACGTGCAAGGCATGGCGCTGACTTACACTCTACTCGGCCTTGTGGTGGCATCTGCAGGTATGCAGTTCCAAGCGGCAATGCAGCACCCTTATGTGCTGATTGGCTTGAGCGTACTGTTCATCACACTCGCTTTTTCTATGTTTGGTCTGTACTCATTACAGCTACCAAGCAGCGTGCAAACGTGGCTGAATAACTTAAGTAACAAGCAGCAAGGTGGTAGCAGTGCTGGCGTGTTTGCAATGGGGGCAATATCTGGCTTGGTTTGTTCTCCGTGTACTACCGCCCCACTCTCTGGTGCGCTGCTTTACGTCGCACAAAGTGGCGACTTACTCACCGGTGGGGTCGCCCTTTACGCGCTAGCGATGGGCATGGGTATTCCGTTGATCCTTGTAGCGGTATTTGGCAACAAGTTGCTACCAAAAGCCGGCGGTTGGATGGACCGCGTGAAAACGCTGTTCGGCTTTATTCTGCTTGCCGCACCTATCTTCTTACTAGAGCGTATCATGCCAGAAATGTGGTCAACGATTCTGTGGTCAGCACTGGGTATTGCTGCTTTTGGTTGGCTATACCACATCAAAAACAGTCTAGAGTTTGGTGGCTGGAAACAAAGTGCCGTGGGCATAATCGCCGTCTTAGGTTTGCTAGCCTCAGCACAACCTATCTTAAATTACTGGTTTGGCAACAACACAACACAAACTCAGCAAGCCACTGTTAGCTTTACTCGCATTGCTAACGTGGCGGAGCTTGAAGAACAACTGGCACTTGCGAAAGCGGCAGGTAAACCCGTCATGCTCGATTTCTACGCCGATTGGTGTGTAGCATGTAAAGAGTTTGAAAAGTACACCTTCCATGACCCAAGCGTCGAAGCCAAACTGCAAGACTTCGTTCTTCTGCAAGCGGACGTGACCAAAAACCAAGTGCAAGACATCGAACTATTGAAGCACATGAATGTACTTGGTTTACCAACAATTGAGTTTTGGGATGCCAGTGGCGAACACGTTTCAAACGCTCGTTTGACGGGCTTTATGCAAGCCGAGCCTTTCTTAGAGCATATCAAGCAGTTCTGATAACCAGATATTCAAACGCCAGTGATGTCCACTGGCGTTTTTTATTGCTCAGATTTGAATAAGAACATTGCGTTTATATGCAATTTTCCTAATAAAAGTCGATTTGGTTCAGACTTTTAGCGAATAAATATTGTCCACTCTCTCAAAGCTGGACAATAATAAATTTAACGAAATAGTCAAAAGTGTTTAACGTCATGGATTCGACCTACACCATCATTATTGCAGATGATCACCCACTCTTCCGGAATGCCTTGTTTCAATCTATCCACATGGCTATTAGTGGTGCAAATTTGCTGGAAGCGGACTCACTCGACGCACTTCTGGCTTTGTTGGAGCGAGAGGAAGAGCCAGATTTAGTGCTATTGGACCTCAAAATGCCAGGAGCAAATGGTATGTCTGGCTTGATTCATTTGCGAGCAGAGCATCCAGATTTACCTATCGTCGTCGTTTCAGCGAGTGAAGAGCCGGCGATCGTGACGCAGGTGAAAAGCCATGGTGCATTTGGTTTTATTCCCAAGTCCAGCGACATGCGCGAATTAGTGAACGCACTCAATCAAGTGCTAAATGGCGACCCATATTTCCCTGAAGGGTTGATCACCAATAACGCGGCATGTAATGACTTAGCGGAAAAGATTGCTGCGCTAACACCACAGCAATATAAAGTGTTGGGAATGTTGTCCGATGGCTTGCTGAACAAGCAAATCGCTTACGAATTGAATGTTTCAGAAGCCACCATAAAAGCGCACATGACAGCGATTTTCCGTAAGCTCGGCGTAAAGAACCGCACGCAAGCCGTGATTATGCTGACGGAAATGAGCGACTAGATTGACGTCTTATCGTCCTTACTTTTTTCGTTTGGCAATCGGATACCGACTTTCGTGACCTGCTGATCAACAACATCAGCGACGATCCAATGCAAACCTTGCCACTCGAAATGGTCTCCCAATACTGGCGTGCTACCTAATTGCTCTTCGACAAGGTTTCTCAAACTTTTATCCAGCGGTTCATCCCCCAGATTCAAACCGTACATCACGGCAATATCGGCAAGCTTCACTTCAATATCGAGGAAGAAGTCACCGAAGAATCGCGCTAGCGACGCTTTCTCTGGGGCTTCACTAAACAGTAAGCTCAGTGCATCTAAATCCTTTTCTTGTGCTAATACACACAAGGTATCATCTTCCTCAAGGCGCGTACTGCCGGATGGGTGCAATAGCTCTTTACTGCGAAATACAGCGGCGATACGCGTTCCTTCCGGCATCGAAAGACTACGTAATGGCTCACCAATGCACCATTTATCTGCTTTAAGTCTATAGATAAACAGCTCCCACTCACTGGTCGGGTAAATCTCCACCCCCGTACGCGAAATTGGCTCAGGCTTAGAAGGTAGCTCGACCTTTGCAAGAGACATCGCCTTGGTCAACGTGCCCCCTTGTACTATCAAAGACACCATTACTACAAAGAATGCCAAATTGAAGTACAGTTGAGCATCTGGCAACCCTGCCATCATCGGAAATACCGCGAGGATGATAGGTACAGCGCCACGCAATCCTACCCAAGAGACAAACCACTTTTCACGTGGCGTGAAACTCTTGAATGGCAGTAAACCAATCCAAACTGAGATTGGTCGGGCAAACAAAATCATCCCGAAGGCAAGCGCAAGACCTGGCAACGCAATAGAGAGTAAATTGGATGGTGTAACCAACAAGCCAAGCACCAAGAACATACCAATTTGAGCTAGCCACGTCATACCATCTAAAACATGAAGAATAGAGTGTCGGCTGCGTGTTGGACGGTTACCTAATAAAAGACCAACGAGGTAAATCGACAAAATACCACTGCCACCTAAAGTGTTAGATAAAGCAAAAATAAGCAAGCCACCACTGACCGTTAAAATAGAATACAGCCCATCTGGTAATTGATTGCGATTGATAACTTTCCATAAGATCCAGCCACCAGCGAAGCCAAGTAACGCGCCAATACCAAACTGCTTAAGAAAACTGAACGCCAAAAAGCCCGCACTTAAATCTGCGCCAGGGTTCGCTAAAATAGCAATCAGAGTTACGGTCAGAAACACCGCCATTGGGTCATTGGTGCCGGATTCAATTTCCAGCGTTGAACCAACACGTTCGTTCAGGCTACGACCTTTGAGTAGAGAGAAGACCGCGGCAGCATCGGTGGAACCAACAATCGCACCAACCAATATGCCTTGCAATAAATCTAAGTCGAATAACCACGTTGCCATCAGCCCGGTCAAAATGGTGGTGATCGCAACGCCAAATGTCGCCAAAGAGACCGAGGGCCATAACGCAACCCTAAAGCTGGCGACCCGCGTTCTCATCCCACCATCAAGCAAAATGATGGCTAATGCGAGGTTACTAACCAAATAAGCGATGGAAAAGTTATCGAATAAAATGCCGCCTAAGCCGTCTTCCCCCGCTAGCATTCCAACGGCTAAAAATACCAAAAGAATTGGGATTCCCAACTTAGAAGACACTGGGCTTAAAAGAACGCTAAGTGCGATTAACAACGCACCTATTAGAAAAAAACTGTTAATGGTGTCTGCGTCCATTCTCACCCTCCCTTAATGAAAAACGATAATAATTGTGATGAGCAAGGCTACTTCGTTAATGAGGTAATGCCCTAATCTGCCTCCCCTTTACACCGTCTCAAAATGCGAGGTTGTACGAGAATGACTCAGTTATATTACTTTATTGTGCGTTAAAACGGTGATTTGATGCGAAAACTTTATGTAAATAAATTACTTGTGAGCTTTCTTATCTACGCCTTCTCTCTTTAAGAGCCACAAGATCACCACCAATACTTACACAGCATCTCCAAGTTCAATGAAGAAAAGATTAATGGCCCGTCTTAATCATGCCTGTTTATCCAATCAACCTTTAGACCTTTGGCTAACTTAACAGTTTATTAACATAACGTTTTACCCCTTTGTTCGCTGCAAAAGCCCATAATATGGGGGTTCTTCATTTTTAACACCCCGACTAAAGTTGAAAAGAGTTATTGCCAACACCTTGCTAATGTACATATTGAAACATTTCATTAACAACAATACCAATCGTAAGGAGACGGCAATGGCATTTGAAAGCGAAGAAAGAGCCAAAGCCTATTGGGACAAAAACGTGAAGCTCATGATCGGCCTAATGGTCATCTGGTTCGTCGTGTCTTTCGGCTGCGGCATTTTATTTGTCGACGTACTAAATCAATTTCAACTAGGCGGTTACAAACTCGGTTTCTGGTTTGCTCAACAAGGCTCCATCTATGCCTTCCTAGGAATTATTTTCTATTACGCATGGAAGATGCGCCAAATTGACCGTGAATTCGGCGTGGACGAATAAGGAGTCACTCAGATGGATTTGAAAACTATTACCTACCTGGTCGTTGGCGCCACGTTCATCCTGTACATCGGGATTGCTATTTGGGCTCGCGCCGGATCAACCAAAGAGTTTTATGTTGCTGGTGGCGGTGTAAACCCGATTGCAAACGGTATGGCAACCGCAGCCGATTGGATGTCCGCAGCGTCGTTTATCTCAATGGCAGGCTTAATTGCCTTCATGGGCTATGGCGGCTCAGTATTTCTAATGGGTTGGACTGGTGGCTACGTTCTGCTTGCGCTGTTGCTAGCACCTTACCTACGCAAATTTGGGAAGTTTACGGTACCAGAGTTTGTTGGTGAACGCTTTTACTCCAATACCGCACGTATCGTAGCGGTTGTTTGTCTTATCATCGCATCAGTGACTTATGTTATCGGTCAGATGAAAGGCGTGGGTGTTGCGTTTGGTCGCTTCTTAGAAGTGGACTACTCCACTGGCCTATTAATTGGTATGTGTATCGTTTTCATGTACGCGGTTCTTGGCGGCATGAAAGGCATCACTTACACGCAGATTGCTCAATATTGCGTACTCATTCTTGCTTACACTATCCCTGCAATCTTTATCTCTCTGCAACTCACTGGTAACCCAATCCCACAAATTGGTCTGGGGAGTACCATGGCTGGTACCGATGTCTATCTACTCGATCGGCTTGACCAAGTTGTGACCGAACTCGGATTCAGTGAATACACGACCCAAGTACGTGGCGACACACTTAATATGTTTGTCTACACCATGTCACTGATGATTGGTACAGCCGGTCTACCACACGTAATTATCCGTTTCTTTACCGTGCCGAAGGTTCGCGACGCACGTACATCAGCAGGCTGGGCTCTGATCTTCATCGCAATCCTTTACACTACAGCACCAGCGGTATCAGCGATGGCTCGTCTCAACCTAATGAATACGGTAAATCCAGCTCCGGGTCAGCACCTAGCGTATGACGAGCGTCCTGCGTGGTTCAAAAACTGGGAAACAACTGGACTACTCGGTTTTGACGATAAAAATGGCGATGGCAATATCCAATACACTTCAGATGCGTCCACCAACGAACTGCGCGTTGATAACGACATCATGGTATTGGCTAACCCAGAGATCGCTAAACTACCAAACTGGGTGATTGCACTTGTGGCAGCAGGTGGTCTTGCAGCTGCACTATCTACCGCAGCAGGTTTACTACTCGCCATTTCTTCAGCTATTTCCCATGACTTAATCAAAGGGGTTATCAATCCGAACATATCCGAGAAAAAAGAGCTACTTGCTAGTCGAATATCAATGGCAGTAGCGATAGCAGCCGCAGGCTATCTCGGTCTAAATCCGCCTGGATTTGCCGCAGGTACGGTAGCACTCGCCTTTGGTCTTGCCGCTTCATCCATCTTCCCTGCATTGATGATGGGCATCTTCAGCAAGAGCATCAACAAAGAAGGCGCAATCGCCGGTATGATTGCAGGTATCAGTATTACGCTGTTCTACGTATTCCAACACAAAGGCATTCTTTTCGTCGCTGATTGGAAATATCTAGAAAGCTGGGGAACAAACTGGTTCCTGGGTATTGAGCCAAACGCGTTTGGTGCTATCGGCGCACTATTTAACTTCATTGTTGCATTCGCTGTATCCAAAGTAACTGCAGAAACGCCACAAGAAGTAAAAGACCTAGTCGAACACGTTCGCGTACCAGTAGGTGCTGGTAGCGCAGTGGATCACTAAAAACTAATCAAAACCACAAAAGCCCCGTTTGGAACCAGCCGTCCGGGGCTTTTTTATTCTCACTTTTCAGTTACCATATTCGCAGTATGTCGTTGCAAGGAAGCCAAGATGTTCAAAAACAAGCACTTTATTCTCGCTCTACTGATTGCGCCAGTTCTCTCTTTGATCGCTTACTTCGGTACCGATATGGCCCTCAGCGAGAAGCCCCACGCGGCGCAAGAAGGGGAAACTTACAAACTCGCGAGTAAGTCTAATTGTCGTTACACCAGTGGTCTTTGTGATATGGAAAATGGCGATTTTAAAGTGAAATTTCGCTCGGAAAAACTCACTAAAAATAACTTAGAATTGTCACTCAACGCCGCTTACCCACTCGAAGGGGTTAAAGTTTCTATTGTGAGTGACAAAGAGAAAAACGCTCAACCGATTGATATGAAGCCCGCCGATCAAGCAGGCCAAAGCTGGTACATCACCTTACCAAAGCCTGCATCTGCAGAAAGCTGGTTAAGAGTCGTCATTCAATCAGGCGGCACACTGTATTATGGTGAAACACAAACCGCATTTGTGAAGTACGAAACCTTATTTACTGAATAACGGCGACAAGCTAATTCACCGGTATTCAAACGACAGTGACTTAGTTTCACTCAGCATAAATGAATTCCTACTCAGCCGACGCCTTTGCGTCGGCTTTTGTTTCCGTAAGTCTTTCTTCAACAACCTCTTACTCTAAAAAGGGTTGCCAACTCACAAGTTAATTGATAATAATTATCATTACATTTAATGAGAGGTGGTTATGGACAACAAACGGGACATCTTTAACGCATTTTTTAAAGCCCAAGATAGATTCCTTCTCGCCGCACCACATGGCTTTGAGCCAGACGTGATTCATGACTATATTCATTGGGGAATGGTGTTGTCTTCTTGTTATGAACACGATGCCGATGAAGAAAATCTATTGTTGTGTGAGCTGTTTTTACGTCAGGTTTATTTCCATTTACTAGACGCAATTCAAGACTCAACTCGCAGTCGTATCTTCCGTCGTGTCTGTCTCGATTCTATCCATACGCCATTATTCTGCCTCAAACGCTATTACTACCAGTTTGAACAAGGCGACGTGAAATTTCTCGCACTACAACAACAATTACGCCTGATTCAAATCTCACTCGATTAACCAAAAGGATCCCTACCATGAGCACCGAATTCCGCATAGAAACTGACAGTATGGGCGAAGTAACGGTCCCTGCAGATGCTCTCTACCAAGCTCAGACTCAACGCGCCGTCGATAACTTCTCATTCAGTCAACATAAAATGCCATCTGGTTTTATCAAAGCGTTAGCACACATCAAGCAGACTGCGGCACTCACCAACGCACAGCTAGGGCTGCTTGAAGGAGATATTGCCAACGCGATTGCTGACGCAGCTCAAGCAATTATCGAAGGCAATCATATTGAGCAATTCCCAATTGACGTGTTTCAAACGGGATCAGGCACTAGCTCAAATATGAATGCGAATGAAGTGATTGCAACACTGGCCTCCCAGCATCTAGGCGGCACTGTCAGCCCTAATGATCACGTCAACATGGGGCAAAGCAGTAACGATGTGGTACCAACGGCCATTCAAGTTAGCGCAGCATTAGCCATCGAAAACCAGCTCTTCCCGGCACTGTCACACCTCAGCCAAACACTAGAGTCTAAGCAGCGAGCATTGAAAAATGTTGTAAAAACCGGTCGCACCCACTTAATGGACGCGATGCCAATTACCTTTGCTCAAGAACTTGGCGGTTGGCAGTTCCAAATCGAGCATGCAAAACAAGCGATTGAACAAGCTCTTCCTGCTGTAAAAGCCTTAGCCCAAGGTGGTACGGCAGTTGGAACGGGGATCAATGCCGATCCACGCTTTGCAGACTTATTCGCTAGCAACCTAACCCAGTCAACTCGTATTCAGTTCACGGCCAGTGATAACTTCTTTTTCAATTTAAGCAGTCAAGATGCGATCGTCGCTCTGTCGGGACAGCTCAAAACAGCAGCAGTTGCGATCATGAAGATCGCAAACGATCTTCGTTGGATGAATTCAGGCCCATTGGCTGGTTTAGGTGAGATTGAATTACAAGGCTTGCAACCGGGTTCTTCCATCATGCCTGGCAAAGTAAATCCTGTGATCCCAGAAGCCGCAGCTATGGCATCAGCGCAAGTCATTGGTAATGACACCACCATAACCGTCGCAGGCCAAGCGGGCAACTTCCAGCTTAACGTCATGCTGCCAGTTATTGCTCATAACGTATTGGAGAGCATCGATTTACTCTCTAACAGCGCAACCGCTTTAGCTGACAAAGCCATTGCGACGTTTGAAGTTCGCCAAGATAACTTGGATGTTGCACTCGCCAAAAACCCAATTTTGGTCACGGCTCTCAACCCGGTCATTGGTTACCTAAAAGCGGCAGAAGTCGCGAAAAAAGCCTACAAACAGGGACGCGCGATTATTGATGTCGCGGAAGAAGAAACTGATTTGGATAGAGCCACACTAGAGCGATTGCTTAATCCAGCCAAACTGACCCAAGGCGGCGTCGCAGAATAAACGGCAAACTCAGCCTATCAACTAAGATTACAAACATCGAGACCTCCATTCGGAGGTCTCTTTTTATAGCTATTTTTCAAACACTCCAATCCTAAGCGACTCGATTGAGCACCGAACGCAGCTTAAGCGGCTTAACTGGCTTAGCAATAAAGCTGAACCCATTTGCTTTGATGCCATCAAGCATATCATCGGTACGATCTGCACTGATGATGACGCCTTCAAAGCTGTGGCCTAATCTCAGGCGGCATTGCTGTAGCACTTCTAAACCAGTACGACCATCATCAAGTCGGTAATCGGAGAAAATTACATCCGGAATCCAACCATCCTCAAGCGCTTGTAGACTTTCAACTAAATCAATCGCAACTCGTGTATCGCAGCCCCATCGGGAAAGTAAGTTTTCCATGCCGACTAGAATGTCAGGCTCATTATCGACACATAGGATTCTCAGATGACCAAGTTCAGATTGCTTACTCATTGCCACGTGAACTGGATGAGGCTGAACATGATCAGCTTTATCTAGGGTGATGGAAAAAACACTGCCTTTTCCAACCCAAGAGCGCATCGAAATTTCATGCCCAAGTACCTGAGCAATTCCTTTCGAAATCGCCAAACCAAGTCCGAGACCTTGGTCGGAACGAACTTGAGTTCCGCGATTAAACTCTTCAAAAATCTCTTGCTGCTTCTCTTCTTCAATCCCCACTCCATTATCCCATACATCAATACGCACTCGCCCTTTCACGCGGCGAACACCGAGTGCGACTTTGCCATTCGGGTTATAACGAAACGCATTGGTCAGGAAGTTTTGCACCACACGGCGCAGCAGTTTGGGATCCGACTTAACCATGAGTGAGGACGGAATCATGGTGAACTCTATACCTTGCTGTTTGGCTAACGCACTAAACTCAGCATTCAAATTCGATAACACATCATTTAACGCAAAGCCATGCACGTTGACTTCCAACTTGCCCGATTCCAAACGCGAGATATCCAGCAAATCTCCAATTAAGTCTTCGGCAGCCTCTAAAGCACTTTCAATGTGTGCTGACAGCTTTTTGGCTTCGCTGTCTTTGGCGACTTCCGATAGTGAAGATGCGAATAGACGCGCCGCGTTGAGCGGTTGCATCAAGTCATGGCTTACTGCCGCCAAGAACCGTGATTTGGACTTCGATTCCAAATCCGAGCGCTGCGTCGCTTCCACCAGCTGCTTGTTAAGTTGTTCTAATTCTCGAGTCCGCAGACGTACCCTTTCTTCCAATGTCTCGTTGGCGTCTTTCAGTGCTTGCTCTGCATCACGGAATACGGTGATGTCGGTAAAGCTCATCACAAAGCCACCACCTGGCATTGGGTTACCTTGCACCTCTATCACGCGACCATCGGGACGAACCCGAGAAGAGGTGTGCCGAGTTCCTTGCTCAAGGTGATAAACACGGCGACGAACGTGGTCATCAGGGTCACCAGGGCCACACAACCCCTGCTCTGCATTGTGCCGAATCACATCCGCAATCGGTCGACCTACTTGAATCAGGCCTGGCGGAAATTCAAAGAGTTCTAAATAGCGTTGGTTCCACGCTACCAAGCGTAGTTGCTTATCGACGACCGCAATACCTTGTCCAATATGCTCAATCGCGCCTTGGAGTAAACCCCGACTAAAATCGTACAGTTCAGAGGCTTCATCGACGATAGTCGCCACCTCTTCAAGCTGCATGTTTCTTCCTTGCAGAGCGGAAGTAAGTACTAACTTAGCAGAAGATGCTCCAAATACCCCTGCTAGCACACGCTCCGTATGCCGAATCAGAGAAGATGGCGCTTGTTGATTCGGCATTAACTCTTCTCGTTGCTGGCTCCAGTAGGCTTGAAACGCCGCTTTAACTCGCGTTCGTCCTACAAATCTGGACGCTAGCATTTCCAGTTCTGCAACCGTAACGCGGCTCTGGTACAGACTCATATTTTCGCTTTCAGGCAACGGTGTACCAACGAATGATGCCGATTGTAAGCGCTCACTTAGGCTTGGTCGGGTAGCCATAGAAACCACAACAAAACACACTGCATTAGCGACCACGCTGAGGATCATCCCCCAATCTGAAATCGCGATATCAAAACTAGCCAATACCTCTGGTGGTGTAATCAACCAGATCAGGAAGTTATTACTGGCGTCTCCGGCAAGCATGTCTGTTTGGCTCATTAACGTAATCAGCCAGGTAGCAAAACCCACCGCGAGGCCAACATACACACCTTTCTTATTCCCTTGACGCCAATACATACCGCCAACCAGCGCAGGAGCGAATTGCGTGATAGCCGCGAACGAGAGAAAGCCGATAGCAGAAAGTGAATGAATGGTGTCCAACGCTTGATAGAAACACCACGCGCCAATCAACAAAACTAAAATCAAACCACGGCGGATCCGCAGTAATAATTCAGAAAAATGGTGGTGGTTACGCTGCGTCAGTCGCATGCGACGCAATAGCAATGGCATAACCAAGTCATTCGAGACCATGATCGCTAAGGCAATCGTCGATACGATAACCATGCCGCTTGCCGCTGAAGTACCGCCTAAAAACGCAAGCAAGGCGATTTCACTCGCCCCTACCGACATCGGCACACTGATGACATAAGTATCAGGCGAAGCGCCACTCAAGAGACCTTGCCCTACCCACGCAATAGGTAAAACAAAAATCCCCATTAAGATCAGATAAATGGGGAACAACCAACGAGCCACATGCAAATCTTGAGCACGTTCATTTTCTACCACCATCGTATGGAATTGTCGCGGAAGGCAAACGATCGCCAGCATGGTCAGTACAGTATGAATCAATATAGTCGGGATATTTGGTGACTGATACGTCTGCGCGGCAACATCAAGTAAGCTCAAACTCTCGGTGTTCATCGCCAACCAAACAATGAAGACACCAACAACTAAAAAAGCCAGCAGTTTGATAATGGATTCGAAGGCAATTGCCATCATCATCCCACGATGGTGTTCCGTGTTATCAATGTGGCGGGTACCGAATAGCATCGTAAAAATCGCCAATGCGACCACAACAAACCACGACACGCTATCGTTTTGATAACCAAAATCAGTAGCCAGCTCTGGAGCAATGATTTCAAGCCCCATAGTGATACCACGCAGCTGTAAAGCGATGTACGGCAAAATTCCCGCAACCGCTATGAGCGTAACAACCACGGCCAAACCTTGGGATTTACCGTAGCGTGCTCCGATAAAGTCAGCAATCGACGTGATGTGTTCCCGTTTAGCAATCAAAATAAGCCGAGCTAAAACGCGCCATCCGATGGTAAACACTAAAATGGGGGCAATATAGATGGGCAAGAAAGACCAAGGATTACTGCTGGCCTGCCCGACCGTGCCGTAGAAGGTCCATGATGTACAGTACACCGCAATGGAAAGACTATAAATCCAAGGCCGCCAGCGCGCTAGCCACCTTTTCTGAATGTCGCCGTACCACGCGATGATAAATAAAGCTCCCAAATACGCTAAAGAAACGGGAACCACCAGCCATCCTTGCATCCGATATCCTTTCTTGCCTTTCTTGCTACTTTTAAAGCAAGAGAATAAAAAAACCTCTCCATGAGGGAGAGGTTTCATTTAACACTGCTTTGATAACGGAGACAAAGCTTAGTTTTTAACCTTTGTTACATAAGTCTAATTCTGTGTTTCAAGTGGCTTGTCTGATACATCAACCACCTGATGTGGGTCTTGCGAATCAAGCTTGATGAACAGAGCCAATAACCCCATCGCGGCCATGCCCCAGAACACAAGCGGTCCCCAGTGCTCATAACCCCAGCCACTCAATACGGTCATTAACGCGATAAATGCGCCCAACGGAATCGCGTTATACAACGCTTGCAACGCTACGATCTTATTTTCTTCGGAGTTTTGGATATATTGGATCGCGGCAATGTGCGCGGTAGCGAAAGTCACACCATGCAATAGTTGAACAACCACCAAAGCAATAATTGATGTTGTCGACGCCGTAATACCCCAACGCATCATTACACCAACGGCAGCAGCAATAAACAGCGCGCGTATTGACCAACCTACGAATAAGCGCTTACTCAATGCAAACACTGCCACTTCTGCGGCTACTCCTAAGCTCCACAAGTAGCCAATGACATCTTCCGAGTGACCAGCGGCCTTCCAGTGAATCGCACTAAAGCCGTAGTAAGCCGCATGACTGCCCTGAATTAGTGACACCAACACTAAGAATTTTAGTATCGGCTTGTCGGTCAAAAGAGCGGTCAGCTTTGGACGTTCTGCGCTTTGCCCACCGTGCGTTACAGGCATTGGGTTAGTCGGTCGCATAGCAAACAGCAACGAGATAAACACGCCGAACATCGCAGTGTACAAGATCATATCGGAGCCAAATTCAGCCACCAGGTAGCCCACTGCCGTCGAGCCTGCGATAAAGGCGATCGAACCCCATAGCCGCGTGCGGCCATAATCGAGCATTTTCAGGCGAGCGTAGTAATTTGCCATCGCGTCCGACAACGGAATAATCGGTCCACAACAAAGATTGAACAACACTGTCGCTAGTGCCATTAACCAAAAGCTACCACCCGTAAAAAAGTGAAATCCAACAAAAAGGAGGGCAGCGAAACTCAACCAACGTAAAGCAGGCATAAGATGTTCGACTTTGTGTACTCGTGGGGTGATCACGATATTGGCAACACAACGTGTCGCAAGGCCTAACCCGACCAGCAAACCGATATCTGTCGAAGATACGCCCTGATCCTTAAACCAAAGTGACCAAAATGGCAGATACACGCCATACGCAAAGAAGAATCCGAGAAAGTACTGGGAAATCCAGCCATACGGAGAAGGTTTCAACATTACTAATATCCTAAAACGGGAACACCAACGTTCGAGCCGGGAATTATGGATCGCCATGCGTATTATAAAAAGGGAAGAATAAGAAACTTATCGTTTCCTCGATGGAATACTAACTTTGCGACATTTGGCATCTTCAAACGAAAACATCGTAATTTAGACCAAAGTCGTCTGGCTTCCGGTAAGAAATTTGTCAGACTTAGAGAGTGTTCCTTCCATCATTATTGGGTGTTCTCATGCCTGACAAATTTAACATGCAATCTCCACCGTTCGATCGCTTAACTGAAGCACAACAAACGCGACTGCGATCGTCTCTGGACGTCGCCTACTATCGAGCTCGAGATGTTATTTTATCCTGCGGACAGAAGAACCCCCACTTACATATTCTGATCAAAGGCGCGGTAGAAGAGCGCTCCAACGATCAACAGGAAGTGTTCGCACATTATGCCAACGACGATATGTTCGATGTACGCTCGTTACTTGAAGACAAGGTACGTCATCACTACATCGCGCTTGAGGACACGCTCTCTTACCTACTGCCGAAAGAAGTTTTCCTTGCCCTTTACAACGAAAATGGCCAGTTTGCAGCCTATTTCGATAACAATTTATCGAAACGGCAAGAGCTCATCGAAGCGGCCCATCAACAGCAAAACTTAGCGGAGTTTATTCTCACTAAAGTTGACCGCAGCATTTATCACCCACCGATGATCCTTGAACCAAATACACCAATTAACGAGGTAACACGTGCCTTAAAAGAAAATGGGATTGACGCTGCATTGGTTCAACTCCATGGCGATGATCCACGATTGGAAAAATGGCCATCAGCCCACCTGTACGCAATAGTGACTCGTACTAATATGCTGCATTCTGTGATGATAGATGGTTGCGCGCTCGACACACCAGTGGGTGAGATCGCGAGCTTTCCTGTTTATCACGTTGATGATGGAGACTTTCTATTCAACGCCATGATCACAATGACCAGAAATAGAATGAAACGCCTCATGGTATGTGAAGGCAACAGAGCTGTCGGCATGCTGGATATGACCCAAATTCTTAGCGCGTTCTCAACCCACTCTCACGTGTTAACGCTCAGTATTGCTCGAGCAAGCAGCGTGGAAGAGCTCGCTTTGGCCTCAAACCGCCAACGTCAATTGGTCGAGAGCTTATTGAAAAACGGCATCCGCACTCGCTTCATCATGGAGCTTATCTCAGCCGTAAACGAACAAATTATCGAGAAAGCGTTCGAGTTAGTGATACCACCAGCCTTGCACGACCATTGTTGCTTGATCGTACTCGGCTCTGAAGGCCGAGGAGAGCAAATTCTCAAAACCGATCAAGACAATGCCCTGATTATTCAAGATGGTCTGGAATGGCCTCATTGCGAACAAGTGATGCAATCCTTCACACACACCCTACAACAGCTCGGTTATCCACTTTGCCCTGGTAAAGTGATGGTTAACAACCCGAAATGGGTCAAAACACAGCAAGAATGGATAAGCACCCTAAACCACTGGATAGCTAAAGCCGCACCAGAACAAATCATGGACTTAGCCATTTTCAGTGACGCCCATGCTGTTGCTGGGAATTGCGAGCTGCTGGCTCCAATTGCGGCGCATCTTCGTGACACAATGAAAGATCGCATGTTGATATTGTCTGACTTTACTCGCCCTGCCTTGCAGTTTTCGGTGCCCCTAACTCTATTTGGCAACGTAAAAAGTGCTAAAGACGGATTGGACATTAAACGCGGCGGTATTTTCCCAATTGTACACGGCATTCGCGCCTTGTCTTTGGAGTATGCCATTGAAGAGAAGAACACGTTTGAACGCATTGAAGCTCTGAGAAATAAGCGCATCTTAGAATCCGAAACGGCAGATAATCTCAACGAAGCACTTAAATTGTTCTTTAAACTTCGTCTTAATCAGCAACTCAAAAAGCAAGAAGCGTTGAATAACATTGATATTAAACAACTGGATAGAACTGAGCGTGATTTGCTTCGCCACAGCTTACATGTGGTGAAGAAATTTAAGCAATTTTTAGGCTTCCATTATCAAATTCGTGATTAACCCTGATTTTCATAAATCACAGAGGCGTAAGCAATGAACTGGTTACAACGCAAATACTGGCATTACAAATTGAAAGGCTCGCCTTATCAGTCGCTGTTTTGCACGCCAGATAAAACAGAATACGTCTCTCTTGACTGCGAAACCACCAGCCTTGACCCAAATCGCGCCGAGCTGGTGACTATTGCAGCCACCAAGATCATCGACAACCGCATCATCACCAGTCAACCATTTGAAGTCCGCTTACGCGCGCCGCAATCGCTCGACTCAGGCTCGGTCAAGATCCATCGAATTCGCCACCAAGACTTAGTCGATGGCATCAGTGAAAAAGAGGCGCTGCTCGAGCTGCTCGACTTTATCGGCAACCGACCACTTGTGGGCTATCACATTCGTTACGATAAAAAGATCTTAGACCTTGCTTGTCTGCGGCAACTTGGCTTCCCACTTCCTAACCCACTGATCGAAGTCAGTCAGATTTACCACGATAAGTTGGAACGACATTTGCCGAATGCCTATTTCGACTTAAGTCTGGATGCCATTTGTAAACACCTCGAACTTCCTATCCAAGACAAACACGACGCCTTGCAAGACGCGATTTCTGCCGCTTTGGTCTTTGTCCGCTTAACGAAAGGCGATTTACCCAACCTAACCACGCCGTATACATAAAAATCAGTTGACCTAGCTCCCAGAAATACTTTTGTTTCAGCGATTTCCCGGCGCTTCTATCACTCTCATCCTAAAGTCTAATTGTGGAAATACGCGCGGTGACTGACAGTTATAAGCACAACGTCGTCATTACCACGACCAAGTTATTTAGAACCAAAAAACAGCCCTACAAAAATATATTCAAAATCTTATCTAGATTGGTGTAAGGCCGAGAAATAAGGCACAAGGAGAGAAGCCATGAGCGAAGCCCACGTTTATCCGGTAAAAGAAAATATTAAAACTCATACACACGCGGATAATGATACTTACTTAGCCATGTATCAGCAGTCGGTAACCGATCCAGAGGGCTTCTGGAACGAACACGGCAAAATCGTTGATTGGATCAAACCTTTCACCAAAGTAAAAAGTACTTCTTTCGACACTGGCCATGTTGATATTCGCTGGTTTGAAGATGGCACACTGAACGTCTCGGCTAACTGTATTGACCGTCATCTTGCAGAACACGGGGACGACGTCGCCATCATTTGGGAAGGCGATGATCCAGCCGACGACAAAACACTCACTTTCAACGAACTGCACAAAGAAGTGTGTAGATTCTCCAACGCATTGAAAGAGCAAGGCGTACGCAAGGGCGACGTGGTGTGTCTATACATGCCAATGGTGCCAGAAGCCGCTGTGGCTATGCTCGCTTGTACCCGTATTGGTGCGGTTCACACCGTAGTATTTGGCGGTTTCTCACCAGAAGCACTATCCGGCCGTATCATCGACTCTGACGCTAAAGTCGTGATCACCGCAGACGAAGGCGTACGTGGCGGACGCGCTGTTCCACTGAAAAAGAACGTGGATGAAGCACTAACCAACCCAGACGTAAAAACCATCAATAAAGTCGTCGTGCTTAAACGTACAGGTGGTGATGTTGAATGGCATGAACACCGTGATGTTTGGTGGCACGAAGCAACAGCCAACGTTTCTGACGTTTGCCCACCAGAAGAGATGAAAGCCGAAGACCCGCTGTTCATCCTCTACACATCTGGCTCGACAGGTAAACCTAAAGGCGTACTACATACTACAGGCGGTTACCTCGTCTACGCGGCAATGACCTTTAAATATGTCTTCGATTATCAACCAGGAGAAACCTTCTGGTGTACCGCGGATGTGGGCTGGATTACAGGCCATACTTACCTAATTTATGGTCCACTAGCGAACGGGGCCAAAACCATTCTGTTTGAAGGTGTTCCAAACTACCCAAGCACGGCTCGTATGAGTGAAGTGGTTGATAAGCACCAAGTGAACATTCTCTACACTGCGCCAACCGCTATTCGTGCACTAATGGCAAAAGGTAACGAAGCGGTAGCAGGGACATCTCGTTCAAGCTTACGTGTGATGGGTTCAGTAGGTGAGCCTATCAACCCTGAAGCGTGGGAGTGGTACTACAAAACGATTGGTAACGAGAGCTCGCCTATCGTTGATACTTGGTGGCAAACAGAGACCGGCGGTATCTTAATTGCACCACTACCAGGCGCAACAGATTTAAAACCAGGCTCAGCAACTCGACCATTCTTCGGAGTCCAACCTGCACTGGTTGATAACATGGGCAACATCATTGAAGAAACCGCAGCAGAAGGTAACTTGGTGATCCTTGATTCATGGCCAGGTCAGATGCGTACTGTTTATGGCGACCACGAGCGCTTTGAACAGACCTACTTCTCAACCTTCAAGGGAATGTACTTTACTAGTGATGGGGCTCGTCGTGACGAAGACGGTTACTACTGGATCACGGGCCGTGTTGATGACGTACTAAACGTGTCGGGTCACCGCATGGGTACCGCTGAAATAGAATCGGCTCTTGTCGCACATCATAAAATTGCTGAGGCCGCTATTGTGGGCATTCCGCATGATATCAAAGGCCAAGCTATCTACGCTTACATTACCTTGAACGATGGTGAATTCCCGTCAGCAGAGCTACACAAAGAAGTGAAAGATTGGGTGCGTAAAGAGATTGGTCCAATTGCAACACCAGATGTACTGCACTGGACGGATTCCTTACCGAAGACTCGTTCTGGTAAGATCATGCGTCGAATCCTGCGTAAAATTGCAACGGGTGATACTAGCAACCTCGGAGACACATCAACGCTTGCCGATCCGAGCGTTGTAGATAAACTTATCGCAGAGAAAGCAGAATTGGCATAAATTCAACCAACTGTTTTAAAAGCACTTTAAAAACCGCCATCACTCATGGCGGTTTTTTGCTTTAGTGCACAAATTGGCCACACAAAAAATATGGCAATTATGTTGTTTTTGTTAACTTGGTTACAGAAACGAGAGTGGCTATTAGGAGATTAGACCAGTAAATTGCTGCTAATTGCTATGAATTAGCTATAATCTTGGTCGATTTTTTAAAATTTGCTCGGTTTTAACAAAAAAATCGTGCTGAACTATCGTATATTTGGGAATATAAACGTTCCACTCACGATAAGGGAAGATAGCAACACAATGTCTGCAAAGTCACGGATTCTTGTTCTAAACGGACCAAATCTTAATCTATTGGGTCTGCGCGAACCGACACACTATGGTCACAGTACCTTAGCTCAAGTTGTGGATACTCTTACAGAGCAAGCCCATAACGCTGGGGTAGAACTGGAACACCTACAATCAAATCGTGAGTACGAACTGATTGAAGCCATTCACGCTGCCTATGGCAAGATTGACTTCATCATCATCAATCCAGCGGCTTTCACTCATACTAGTGTGGCGCTGCGAGATGCATTACTTGGCGTCGCCATCCCATTTATTGAGGTGCACTTATCAAATGTGCACGCACGTGAACCATTCCGTCATCACTCTTATCTGTCAGATAAAGCAGAGGGTGTGATTTGCGGTTTAGGCGCACAAGGTTATGAATTTGCTCTGTCTGCAGCGATCAATAAGCTACAGGCAAAGTAACCCTAACACTCTGCAACCCTACGAGGGTTGTCTTAATCACAAGATAAAAGAGAAAGAAAAGATGGATATTCGTAAAATCAAGAAGCTAATTGAGTTAGTTGAAGAGTCTGGCATTGCTGAGCTAGAGATCTCTGAAGGTGAAGAGTCAGTGCGCATCAGCCGTCATGGCACTGCAGCTCCTCAAGCACCAATTCACTACGCAGCAGCTCCAGCAGCGGCACCTGCTCCAGTAGCAGCGGCACCAGTAGCGGAAGCACCAGCAGCAGAAGCTCCAGCAGCAACACCTGTAGGTCACCAAGTTCTTTCTCCAATGGTTGGTACTTTCTACCGCTCTCCAAGCCCAGACTCTAAAGCATTCGTAGAAGTGGGTCAGAAAGTAAATGCTGGCGATACTCTATGTATTGTTGAAGCAATGAAAATGATGAACCAAATCGAAGCGGACAAATCTGGCGTTGTTACAGCAATCCTAGCTGAAGACGGCCAACCAGTTGAATTCGACCAACCTCTTGTTGTAATCGAATAAGCGGGGCTTGCCTTATGCTAGACAAAGTAGTCATCGCGAACCGAGGTGAAATTGCACTTCGTATTCTTCGCGCTTGTAAAGAATTAGGTATTAAGACCGTCGCTGTTCACTCAACAGCGGACCGCGATCTTAAGCACGTACTACTCGCAGACGAAACCGTATGTATCGGCCCTGCTCGTGGTATCGACAGCTACCTAAACATTCCACGCATCATTTCTGCAGCAGAAGTGACTGGTGCTGTGGCTATCCACCCAGGTTACGGCTTCCTGTCTGAAAACGCAGACTTCGCAGAGCAAGTTGAGCGCAGTGGTTTCATCTTCGTTGGTCCAAAGGCAGACACTATCCGCCTAATGGGCGATAAAGTATCTGCTATCAATGCAATGAAGAAAGCAGGCGTTCCTTGTGTACCGGGTTCTGACGGCCCTCTAGACAATGACGAAGAGAAAAACAAAGCATTTGCTAAGCGCATTGGTTACCCAGTAATCATCAAAGCATCTGGCGGCGGCGGCGGTCGTGGTATGCGTGTTGTTCGCGCAGAGAAAGACCTTATCCAAGCCATTGCAATGACACGTGCTGAAGCAAAAGCGGCGTTCAACAATGACATGGTTTACATGGAGAAATTCCTAGAAAACCCTCGTCACGTTGAAGTTCAGGTTATTGCTGACGGTCAAGGCGGCGCAATCCACCTTGGTGAGCGTGACTGTTCAATGCAACGTCGTCACCAAAAAGTAGTGGAAGAAGCTCCAGCACCTGGTATCACCGAAGAAATGCGTAAGTACATCGGTGAACGCTGTACTCGTGCATGTATCGAGATCGGTTACCGCGGCGCAGGTACGTTTGAATTCCTATACGAGAACGGTGAGTTCTACTTCATCGAAATGAACACTCGTATTCAGGTAGAGCACCCAGTAACAGAGATGGTTACTGGCATCGACCTAATCAAAGAACAGCTTCGTGTTGCAGCGGGTCAGCCTCTGTCATTCACTCAAGATGATATTAAGATCCGTGGCCATGCGATTGAGTGTCGTATCAACGCAGAAGACCCTGAGCGCTTCCTACCATCTCCGGGTAAGATCGAGCGTTTCCACGCTCCTGGCGGTATGGGTGTACGTTGGGAATCTCATATCTACACAGGCTACACAGTTCCACCTCATTACGATTCAATGATTGGTAAACTGATCACTTACGGTGAGAACCGTGATGTAGCGATTGCACGTATGAAAAACGCACTGGGTGAGATGATCATCGAAGGCATCAAAACTAACGTGCCACTGCAATTCTCCATTATGAATGACGAAAACTTCCAACACGGTGGTGCAAACATCCACTACCTAGAGAAGAAGCTTGGCTTACAATAAGCCTAAGCAAACGTCTTAAAAAATGCCCACTCCCGTGGGCATTTTTGTTTTATATGTACGCGAACGGCTCAACATATAAATCGGCTTATTTGGGTATATACTCAAACAAATCGTAGAGTTCTGGTAAACTCTGCGCCACTTCATTCACTTTAAGAGCAAAAACCAATGCCTTGGATTCAAATCAAACTCAACGCGACCAATGAAAACGCTGAGCAAATCGGCGATATGCTAATGGAAGAGACTGGCGCGCTGTCTGTTACATTCTTAGACGCGCAGGATACACCTGTATTCGAACCTCTACCTGGCGAAACTCGCTTATGGGGCGATACTGATATTCTGGCACTGTATGATGCAGAAGCAGACACTAACTTCATCATCGACCAAATTAAAGCGAGCAATATGCTGGCTGACAATTTTGCTTACAAAGTAGAACAGCTTGAAGATAAAGACTGGGAACGCGAATGGATGGAAAACTTCCACCCAATGAAATTTGGTGAACGCCTATGGATTTGTCCAAGCTGGCGCGATATTCCAGATCCTGACGCTGTTAATGTTATGTTGGATCCAGGCCTTGCATTCGGTACGGGTACTCACCCTACAACAGCACTTTGTCTTGAGTGGCTAGAAAGCATGGACTTAAGCGGTAAGACCGTTATCGACTTCGGTTGTGGCTCAGGTATTCTTGCGATCGCAGCGATCAAACTGGGCGCTGAAAAAGTGATAGGGATCGACATTGATCCTCAAGCCCTGCTTGCTTCAAAAGACAATGCTGAGCGTAATGGCGTTGCAGACAAACTAGAAGTTTACTTACCGCAAAATCAACCTGAAGGTCTCGTCGCTGACGTCGTTGTGGCCAACATCCTTGCGGGACCTTTACGTGAACTTGCACCTATCATCAAAGGACTAGTTAAGCCAAATGGCGACCTCGCTATGTCCGGCGTATTAGACACTCAAGCTGAAGATGTTGCGAACTATTACCGTGACGAGCTTCACATTGACCCGATTGTTGAGCAAAGTGAATGGTGTCGCATCTCTGGTCGTAAGCAAGGCTAGACAAGGTTTTCAGAGCTAATTGTTTGAAATTCATACAATTTACAAAAACAATTTGTAAATGCTCAAATATTAGTCTTTTCACGCAGTGAAAAAATGCGTAAAATGCGCGCCCTTGCTGGTACAGAACTGTGATGACGTTTTGAAAATCGGAAACTATCAACTTAAGAACAATCTAATCGTAGCCCCTATGGCTGGTGTAACGGATAGACCGTTTCGCGAGTTGTGTCTTCGCTATGGTGCGGGAATGGCCGTCAGTGAAATGATGTCTGCTAACCCAAAACTATGGGGAACGTCAAAGTCGAAACAGCGCATGGTACACGAGGGCGAATCGGGCATTCGCTCTGTACAGATTGCGGGTTCCGATCCACAGCTTATGGCGGACGCAGCTCAATTCAGTGTTGAGAACGGTGCACAAATCATCGACATCAACATGGGCTGCCCGGCAAAAAAAGTGAATAAGAAGCTAGCGGGCTCTGCTCTGCTTCAATACCCAAACATTATCGAAGAGATTTTGAAAGCGGTCGTGAATGCAGTGGACGTTCCTGTAACGTTAAAGACTCGAACTGGCTGGGATACAGACAACAAGAACTGTGTCCAGATCGCTAAATTAGCCGAAAACTGCGGCATACAAGCTCTTGCTCTGCATGGCAGAACGAAAGCATGTATGTACAAAGGTGAGGCCGAATATGACAGCATTAAAGCGGTAAAAGAGGCGATTTCAATTCCGGTTATCGCGAACGGTGATATCGATAGCCCGGAGAAAGCCAAATTTGTACTGGAGTACACCGGTGCGGACGCTTTAATGATTGGACGCCCTGCCCAGGGTCGTCCTTGGATTTTCCAGGAAATCCATCACTATTTGGAAAACGGCACCACAATGGAGGAACTTCCAACTGAGGAAGTGAAAACCATTATGCTTGGTCATGTAAATGCTCTGCATGAGTTTTATGGGGAGTTCTTAGGTCCACGTATCGCGCGCAAGCACGTTGGGTGGTACCTGAAAGAGCATGAACAGGCAAGTGAGTTTCGCCGTACCTTCAACGCTATCGACGCAGCTCCGCTGCAAATTGAGGCGTTAGAAGGTTATTTTGATAACGTTGCATCATAATTAAGAGAAGAGCTAGACCGAATATGTTCGAACAAAATCTGACTTCAGAAGCATTAACAGTAACTACAGTAACGTCACAAGACCAGATTACTCAGAAGCCTTTACGTGACTCTGTTAAAGCGTCTCTTAAAAACTACCTTGCTCAACTAAACGGCCAGGAAGTAACAGAACTATACGAATTAGTTCTAGCTGAAGTTGAACAGCCACTACTAGATACTATCATGCAGTACACTCGCGGTAACCAAACTCGCGCAGCAACTATGATGGGTATCAACCGCGGTACTCTTCGCAAGAAACTTAAGAAATACGGCATGAACTAAGACCGTTTTTCAAAAAGTATTTGGAACAAGCCGTTACCTTTTTAGGTAACGGCTTTTCTTTATCTACTAAAACACTACGAATAACGCTCACTTTGTTCAGTATTACCAACTGGCTTTAAGATAACTACTGCTGAGCCAAACAATAGGAAAGCCACGAAAGCGACCCATTCATTGCCTACAGAATACGCGAAGCCCGCCAAGGCAGACCAAATCGCGACACCAAAGTGCATCATACTCATTCCAAAAGACATTAACACACCTCGATATTCATCAGATAAGCTTGCGATATGTGCTTGTAATGCCGGAGAACCAACCCCTCCAGCAAGAGACCAGAGCACTAGAGCTGGAAGATAAGCGGTCACCGTACTCATCTCATTTGAGAACACCCATGCACTGCAAGGTATGCACACCATTAAAGCCACTCGCATAACGGCTCGAGAGCTACCAAGCCAGCGAGAAGCTCTCGCCACGCACATATTTCCAACCACACTCACGATCCCTAGAGCTGCATAAATAGCGCCCACCCAACCGAGCGCCAAATCGCTGGTATCTCGAATATGGAGGCCTATCAGGTTAAATACACCAATACCTCCCCCTAGGCCTAAACACATCGCTAGAATCGCTCTCAACGCGCCTGGAAGATGAATGACGTCTGCGATAGGTGGCAGAGTATCTGACTTCTTGGACTCATTATGCTTGTTGTTCATGAACACTACGCTCATGGCACTGACAAGAAGAGCCGCAACGCCCAAAATAATAAAAGCGGCACGCCATGATAAAAGCTGGGTCAACAATGCTCCGATCGCCGGGCTGGTTATCATACCTAGCGTTAATCCCGCCTGAACCATCACAATTTGACGCATCGCTCTATTACCCTTCGCGTCTCCCGCTAACGCGAATGCAATTGGCAACATGCCTGCACTTGCAATACCAGTGATCACTCGAGTTGCAATAGCAAGTTCAAAATCATGAACTATGCCCGTCGTAATAGACGCAACCCCAAATACAAAGCAAGCAGGCACCATGATACGAATACGCCCAACTCGGTCTGATAAACGGCCCAAGTAAGGAGCGCAAATTGCTATGGCTAAACTATATGCCGTAATAAATAAGGTAACCTGACTCGGTTGAACACTTAAATCATTTCCGATGGGTTCAAGAATAGATCCAAGCATCAACTCATCAGCACCAACAAGAAAAGCAACGAGAAATAGGATCATGGACCGCATCATAGCTCCACCTCCTGTTCTGTCTCCGATTCAGCACAAGTGAGCAACGAAATATCTAAAACTCTATCAGGCCAAGATTGCAAAAATGCCTTCTCATGAGATACCACAATCACGCTACCGGAAAAGCGCTGGAGAGCCTCTTTAAGCGCATTTTTACTGCTGCTATCCAAATGTGTTGTTGGTTCGTCCAACAGCAAAACATTGCATTTCTGAACCGATAAACAACACAGTTTCACCCGAGTTTGCTCACCACCGCTCAATGTATCTAAGTGGCGCTGCGTCTTATCCCCCGAGATCCCAAAGCGAGCTAATAGCTTGCGTGACTCTTTGCTTGAGATTGTTGGCGCACAAGAGCACAGCTCCTGTTCAGGCGTGTTCTGAGGATGGCGCCAAGACAAATCTTGAGAAAAATAACCAATCATTGCACCTTTTGCCAATACCACCTCACCAGAGAGTGGCTCGATCTCCCCCATCAGGGTTTTAAGTAAGGTCGACTTACCTACGCCGTTAAAGCCAGCAACAACCAACTTTTCCCCGCGCGCTAACGTGATATCAAATACTGGAAGCAGAGGCTGCTGATAACCGATCATCAACGCTTTTGCGTCAATCACATTCGGTTGCCCAATGGGCTGGTAAGCAAAGTCAAACATCGATACTTTCTCTACATTATTCAGTTGAATACGTTCGATTTTATCCAGTTTTTTCTTACGCCCTTTAGCAAGACTCGCGTTAACTCCAGCGCCATTTTTGGCAATAAATTGCTCTAACTTTCGAATTTCATTTTGCTGAGCCTTATATTGCTTTTCTATCAAAGCACCATCGTGATGCTTTTGCTGCATTGCTTTGACATAAGTGCCGCTGTATTTTCGAACCGTTTGATAATCAATATCACAAATACTGGTCGCTACTTGATTAAGGAAATCAACATCATGAGAAACCAGTAAAACTGTGCCAATGTAATCATTGAGAAACGTGACTAGCCATTCAATGTGCGGAGCATCAAGATAGTTTGTCGGCTCATCAAGAATTAACACATCGGGGTTGCGAAGTAACAACCTGCCTAAAAGGACTTTGTGTCTTTGACCGCCACTTAGCGAGACAAGCGGTGTATCTAAGCCAAATTGATAAATGCCAAGACCTACAGCAACTTGTTCAATTTTGGTATTAATTGCATAGAAGTTTTCATCTTCTAAATATGCCTGTAGCCGAGCGACTTGGCTTAAAAGAGATGTAGAGTGAGACTCGGTCATCGCATGATACAAAGTCCAAAGCTTTTGCTCTGCAGCGTATAAACTCTCAAAAGAGCCCTTTAAACACTCATGAACTGTCAGCACATTATCGATCTTAAAATGTTGTTCTAAATACCCCACCTCAAGGTTTGGTAACCATTCAATGCAGCCCTTATCTGCAGATAATTCACCGAAAAGCAGTTTCAATAAGGTGCTTTTTCCAACACCATTCGCTCCGGTGATACCTATTTTCTCTCCCACGTTAATACGAAAGGTCACGTTGTTGTATAACGTCTTATCAGCTATCTGATAAGACAAATTTTTAACTTGTAAAATACTCATGTTTTCAACCAAATAAAAAAGGGCCGGTGATCAATACCGGCCCTTATTTCAATACTGGGTAATGCTTTGTAGCTGCTTAACAGATACAAAAAGGCCGATGATGAAATATCACCAGCCATCTCTTCTCTTTTATCAGGTGTACAAGCTCCTGCGTATAACTTCAGCGAAGCTACCCACACATAAAACACCTGATGAAGATTAATTTAAGACTCCGAGCAACACTTCATCGCGTTTTTTGCACGGAGTTCAGCCTTCTTACAAAGCTTTTAAACAAGAGATATAACATGATTTACTGTCGAAAAAATATTCGATGTGAAGCGTACACCTTTAGAATAAAAAGTACCAGATAATTGTTAAAACTATCGTAACTTACACGAAGGTCCACAAAAAGAAGACTTTTCCTCAGTCAATGTGCCAGGTGAACTGCTTACTCAGCAAACACAGCTATGAAAGCACCTATACCGCTCACGTTATACGTACGTAGTGGTGGCTTTGAAGGTTGGAGAGGGTTAGAGGGAGGAAGTAGCGAATATACTTTAAGACACTGGCTTAAATAGGTCGACAAAACAAAATCCATGTTTGGAAAGTTTTAAATGCGCTGAGTTTATATTAATAAGCGCCTATGGCTAAATCAAAACATCTAAAGCAGAGAAATCTCCCCCGAAAATAACATAACCTAGTGAATAAATTTTCCAGGTAATAATAAAGGAAGCTTTGGTAAGTAAGCACAAGGGCTGAGAACTAGCGCTCGATACTAGGACCCGGTTCAGTAGAAACCACACAAAACTGAGTTCCACTTCACTCATAACAGGGCTTAGAAAGCATCGCCAGAGGGAAGCCGGCCTCTCGATGCAAGGTTTCAATATGAAAGTGGGTTTAAGGTAAGTCGGGGAACCAAAACGAAAAAAGCCTCAGTCTTTCGACTGAGGCTTAATATAATTGGCGGAGTGGACGGGACTCGAACCCGCGACCCCCGGCGTGACAGGCCGGTATTCTAACCAACTGAACTACCACTCC
>NZ_JAWORD010000028.1:0-51821 GCF_033337665.1 Vibrio sp. Vb2960
AACTCTTCAATTTAAGATTTTGTTCGGCTCAATGAATACTGAACATTACATAAAGTAATGTTTGAATTGACTGTGCTCTTATTGGTTTTTACTTTTTAAAAAGTAAAACAAAACAGCTCAAGGCTGCTTCCCAATTCGAATGGTCACTTCGTTTCATTGAAACCTAATTTGAAGCCTAAGCTTCTAATTGGATTATCATCAACGAGTGCCCACACAGATTGATAGGTCTATATTGTTAAAGAGCAACTCTTCTTTGTGATTGACATCACTTCGGAAGAGGCGGCCATTCTAGCGAGATAATTTATTGTGTCAAACACTTTCTTCAAATTATTTCGTTTTTCTTTTCAGCCTTATCAACTTCGCTTAAACCCTTGTGAGCCCTTGCCCTGTCGACGAGGAGGCATTATAGAGATCGCGCTCACATTGGCAAGTGTTATTTTTCAAAAATTGCAAAAATAATGGTTAAACGATGAGTTTTCGATCAAACCTTTATTTATTCAACTTTACCCCAAACTCTCACACAACTTATCCACAGAGTTGTTCTTTGAGACGTATTTTTCAAGTACCATAAATAAAGAAAGCTGCTTTATTGCAGCTATCTTTATTAAACTTAACCTAAACTCTATTTAAAGAGTATTATGGCTATATGCCAGACCCATCTTGTTCGGAGCCATCATCTTCGTGTAGGCCACATTCTCGCTTTAAGCCAAAGAATCGAGTTTCTTCCTCTGACATTCCCGGCTCCCATTTACGAGTGGTATGTGTATCACCAACTGAAAGGTAACCTTCATCCCACAACGGGTGGTATTTAAGGCCGTGTTGTTCTAAGTAGTAATGAACGTCTTTATTAGTCCAATCAATTACTGGTAGAAATTTAAACACACCGTTCTGAATTGATAGAATCGGTAAACCTGCACGAGATTTACTTTGCTCTCGACGCAGTCCAGAGAACCACGTTCCAACATTAAGCTCTTTTAACGCTCGACGCATCGGCTCAACTTTATTGAGCTTGTTGTATTTTTCAATTCCCTCTACACCCTGATCCCATAATTTTCCATATCGGGCTTCTTGCCAATTCGCACTTTCTTTGGCTCGATAAACTTTTAAATTTAGGTTGAGAGCACCTGTCAGCTCATCGATAAATCGGTACGTCTCAGCAAACAGGTAACCAGTATCGGTTAGAATGACGGGGATGTCCGCTTTGGCGCGAGTAACTAAATGAAGCATAACCGCGGCTTGAATACCAAAACTAGAAGAAACCGCGAACTCGCCTTCTAGATTATCTAAAGCCCACGCTACTCTCTCTTGTGCTGAAAGCTTTTCGAGCTCGACATTAATTTGAGCAAGACGGAGGATTTGCTCCGTCTTTGTTAATGTCAGTAACTCTGTGAGCTCCAGCTTGGATGCTACAGAATCAAGCATGAAAGTCCCTCTTTGATACGAGCACTTCTTGGATAATGCCAGCACGAATAGTGAAATCGCCAAAGGCTTCGCCTTCTTCACGCTCTTTCGACCATCGAGCCACCAGCAGATCAATCTCTTCTAAGATTTGCTTATCCGTGATGTTCTCTTTATACATTTTTGGTACTCGAGTACCGGCACGGTTACCACCTAGGTGCAAGTTGTAACGACCCGGCGCTTTGCCAACTAGACCAATTTCAGCCAACATTGCGCGACCACAACCATTTGGACACCCAGTTACACGCAAAATGATGTTGTCATTTTCTGGTAGGTTGTGCTTCTCCAGAATCCCCTCAACATCAGTAACAAACTGAGGAAGGAAACGTTCAGCTTCTGCCATCGCTAGCGGACAAGTTGGAAAAGCAACACAAGCCATTGAGTTCTTACGCTGTTCACTTACGCCGTCGTCCATTAAGCCATGTTCACGAGCGATCTTTTCAATCTTCGCTTTTTCGTTTTTAGGTACACCCGCAACAATTAGGTTTTGGTTTGCTGTCATGCGGAAATCGCCTTTGTGGATTTTGGCAATTTCAGCAACACCCGTCTTAAGTGGTTTACCTGGAAAGTCTAATAAGCGACCATTTTCGATGAAAAGCGCTAAATGATATTTACCATCAATTCCTTCTACCCAGCCAATACGGTCACCACGTTCTGTGAATTCATATGGACGGCTTTGCTCAAACTTAACACCAGCACGTTTCTCGACTTCCGCTTTAAAGACATCGCTACCTACACGATCCAATGTGTATTTGGTTTTTGCGTTCTTACGGTTTGAACGGTTACCCCAGTCGCGCTGAGTTGTTACTACAGCTGCGGCAACATCAAGTGTCTTGTCCAGCGGAATAAAGCCAAAGTCGTCAGCGCGGCGCGGATAAGTTGATGTATCGCCATGCGTCATCGCTAAGCCGCCGCCGACCAGGACGTTAAAACCAACCAGCTTGCCGTTATCTGCAATCGCTACGAAGTTGAGATCGTTAGCGTGTACATCTACGTCATTTTGCGGTGGGATAACCACTGTGGTTTTAAACTTACGTGGTAAGTAGTTCTTGCCTAGAATCGGTTCGTCTTCTTCCGTGCTTTCTACTTTTTCACCGTCTAGCCAAATCTCTGCATAAGCGCGTGTTTTCGGAAGCAGGTGTTCACTGATTCTCTTCGCCCATTCGTAAGCTTCTTGGTGTAACTCTGACTCCACTGGATTAGTGGTACACAACACGTTACGGTTTACATCACCCGCGGTTGCAATCGAATCAATGCCAATACTGTTGAGCGTTTGATGCATCAACTTAATATTCGGTTTTAATACCCCATGAAACTGGAACGTTTGGCGAGTCGTCAGACGAATACTTCCATATAAAGAGTGCTCCGTTGCGAACTTGTCGATCGCTAACCATTGCGTTGGCGTGATGATGCCTCCAGGCATACGAGCACGAAGCATCACATTATGTAATGGTTCCAGTTTTTGCTTTGTGCGTTCATTACGGATATCACGATCGTCTTGTTGATACATACCGTGGAAACGAATTAACTGGAAGTTGTCGGCAGTAAAGCCACCAGTAATACGGTCCTGTAAATCTTGCTCAATGGTGCCACGTAATAAGTTGCTTTCTCGCTTCAGGCGCTCGTTATCAGATAGCGGCCCTAACTCTTCACCTAATACAACCTGCTTATTATTGTCCGTAGAAAAAGTCATTAGTACACATCCCTCTGATAACGTTTCGCTTTACGTAGGTCATTAATAAATTGTTCTGCATCGTCACGCGGCATCTTGCCTTCTTGTTCAGCAACGATAACCAATGCGTCGTGCACATCTTTTGCCATACGCGTTGCATCACCGCAGACATAGATATAAGCGCCTTCTTGGATCCACTGCCACACTTGAGCTGCGTTTTCTAAGATGCGATGTTGTACGTAAACCTTTTCTACTTGGTCACGACTAAAGGCAACATCCAATCGGCTTAGTACTCCTGACTTGAGATACTTTTGCCATTCCACTTGGTATAAGAAGTCTTGAGTGAACGTGCGATCACCAAAGAACAACCAGTTTTTGCCTTCAGCATCACGGTTTTCACGTTCCTGAATAAAGCTTCGGAATGGTGCGATCCCTGTGCCAGGACCAACCATGATAATTGGAGTGCTATCATCTTCCGGCAGTTTAAAGTTGTTGTTATGCTCAACAAATACTTTAACTTCATCTCCCTCTTCGAGACGCTGTGCTAAGAAACTAGACGCTCCACCATATCGTTTTTCGTCGTTTTGTTCGTACTCAACCAAAGCAACCGTTAGGTGTACTTCTTCATCGACCTCTTCTTGGCTTGATGCAATAGAGTAAAGGCGTGGAGTAAGACGACGAAGCAAACCAATCAATTCATCTGCGGTTAACTTGGTTTTCTTTTCTGCCAGTACATCAACGATTTGAGTATTTGCAGAGTACTCGCGAAGCTTATCTTTATCTTCAACTAACTTTTGTAGTTTCTTGCTACCGGATAACTCGGCAAACTTTGTGATGAGCTGTGGGTTAGATGTTGTGATTTCATATTTACTCACAAGAGCACTGTGGATTGACAAGCTTTCACCATCAACGTCAACAGTCTCAACCCCAGACAAACCGACCTTACCAAGAATGGCATTTGCAAGTTCCGAGCTATTTTCAAACCACACACCTAGTGCATCACCTGGCTGATACGTTAAGCCCGAGCCTTCTAAGTCGATTTCTATATGACGAACGTCTTTTCCAGAGTCACGGCCCGTGATTTTTTGACAGGTCAGTAACGTCGCAGTGTACGGATTTTGTTTATTGTAAGGAGAGTGCGCAGTCGCAGCTTGACCCACAGGAAGTTGAACCACATCCGCTTCAGAGCCAGAAGACAGTGTATCTTTTACCTTGTCTAACGCATTCTTACGCCATTCAGTTGCAGGGGCTTCATAATCCACATCGCAATCAAGACGCTCGATAAATGGAGTCGCGCCTAGCTTTGATAGGTAAGTGTCGAAGTCTTTACCGGTCTGACAGAAGAACTCGTAGCTAGAATCTCCCAATGCAATAACACCATATTGCAGGTTTGGCAGCTTAGGAGCCTTCTTCGATTGCAAAAACTCATGTAGCTCAATGGCATTGTCTGGCGCTTCGCCTTCGCCGTTAGTCGATGCCACAATAATGACATGCGTTTCTTTGGCTAAGTTTTTACCTTTGTAATCGCTTGCATCAAAAAGTTCGACTGCAATTCCTTCTGCTTTTGCTTCCTGTTCCAGAGCTTCAGCAACACCTTTAGCATTGCCCGTTTGGGAAGCAAAAATAATACTCAACTTACCTGCTGGCTTCGCTGATACGGCTGCCGTTGCTTGTGCAATTGGCGTTACCGCTGTGTTTGATTGATTTTGAGCTAATCCCCAAAAATACCCACTGACCCAAGCAAGTTGCTGTGAAGACAACTCAGAGACAGTTTGTTGGAGTGAGCCAATTTGTTGGTCATTCAGAGGGCTTGCGATTGGAGGATTTCCTCCTTGCCCATTATTATCTTCAGACACATTCTTGTGAGAATACTCATTCTTTTGAAAAGACATTATCACGACATCCCTATTCATTGCGTGACGATAGAGTACCCACTCTCCTTAATAACAAGAAAGAATAGAAGTGAATGTTTTATAACTTTTTGGAAGTAAGAACGGCTTACTTTTTGCTCATCGATCTTCAATGCGGACTTGTTGAAAGCCTACTGCCATTGCCGATTTTGACGCAGTATCCAAATCTTCATAAAGACATTCTTCGCCGTGACTGTCCGTTAGAAAAACAAAACCACCGCGCGCATGTCTGAACTCTACAACCCAACCACCCTCTTGGATTGCAGGCTCAATAATCGCTTCGATAAGCTGATTTTCACGGAATAGATGTCTTAGTTCATTTATTGTCATCGCTATCCCTGCTTTAACTTTCACATTGCTCCTCGGTAAGCATGGTCTAAGTCAGCCAAATAGGGAGAAATTTCGATTAGATATAATGAAGTGATATAAAAAAACGCCGCTTATAAAGCGACGTTTTAAGTAAATCGAATATCTAACATGGCTGAATTTAGAACGCGTATTCCGCACTCACAAAGAAGCCGTTAGCAAAAATAAACTCTTTCCCTAGATCCGACATGAATTTATCGGACTCTAAATCAATCACACGGTAACCTCCACGAAAAGCCAGTCGAGCTTTTTCGAGCGGTACATTGTATTGAACACCTGCCATGAAATCGGTGCTTTTGATACCTTTGTTGTCACCAAAGTTTATCTCACCAATCACATCAAAGTTTGTATCCGGAACTTGAATTTCTGCGTAACCATACCAAGCCCAAATCAGCTCATCAAATTCTTCTACACGCCTGCTTGAGCCAGCATCAATGTATTTAGTGTCACTTAAATTACTGAACGTGAGACCCGCATCAAAGTGCAATAAATCATGCTCTAGAACGTGGTAATACAAGGTTAAATCGAGCTTATCGAACCCCATGTAATCCGCATCAACACTTGAGTAACGAAGGCGCGCATTAGGGACATATTTAACATCATGTTCAATCGCCGCGTAAAAAGTGCCTGCGGTACTGCTATCTCGTCTCACTTCATTAACTTTAGTGTCGGCAGCCCATACCTCTGCGCCGACTTTTGTCGATACAGAGTACTCTGCAAAAACAGGAAAAGATACTGCCAACGATAATGCCGTTAAAGCGATGTTCGCTTTATTTGTCATGTAGTATTTACTCCGAGATAGCTGATATTCACGTAGAGGACGTGAGAGGAAATATACCATATTCTCACGCCTCTCCATCAACTAAATGATGTTACTCATTATTTATAGCGGGGCTGAGCGACGTAATTCTTGAAGAACCAAATACCCAATGCAATCACGATTAACCATGGTAATAGTTTGAGTACCGCTCCAACCATTCCCAGTAAAAACATCACAACTAACGCAATACCAGTTGCTGCGAATACGGTCATCATTGTGATACCCGTAACCAACAAGGTCGCCGCAAAGACTAAAATAAAGATTAGCTCCAACATAATCACTTCTCCATTTGTTTTCAATAAACAGAGCAGTTTCCATACCAACTTACAGATGCGGAGATAAGTCAATGATTTTTAATAAAAAATAAAGCCAGAGGCATTTCTGCACCCTGGCTTTATCATTCTTTAGTTGGTAATTTTAGCCATTCACTGGCGAATTTTACACATTCAATTCTTTTGGAATCTTAGCTAGCGCGTCTTGCAATACTTCTAGACCAGAACCTGGTTTGTGCGCATTTTCACTGATATGACGACGCCATTGACGAGCACCGGGCATGCTTTGGAACAAACCTAACATGTGACGGGTAATGTGACCAAGGTACGCACCTTTCGCTAATTGCGCTTCAATGTATGGGTACATCTCTTCAACAATTTCGCTGCGTTTCTTCACTGGAGCGTTAGAGCCAAACAACTCTTGGTCTACCGATGCCAGTAGATATGGGCTTTGGTATGCTTCACGACCAATCATCACACCGTCAAGATGCTGAAGATGTGCTTTTGCTTCTTCTAATGACTTCACGCCACCGTTAATCGCAATCGTTAGGTGTGAGAAGTCTTGCTTCAATTGGTAAGCGCGTGGGTAATCCAATGGTGGGATCTCGCGGTTTTCTTTTGGGCTTAAACCACTTAACCAAGCTTTACGAGCATGGATAGTGAACTGCTCACAGCCACCCTTTTCTGAAACAATAGAAACGAAATCCGTTAGGAACTCGTAAGAATCTTGATCATCAATACCAATGCGAGTCTTGACTGTTACAGGGATATCGACCACGTCTTTCATTGCTGCGACACAATCCGCAACTAACTGCGGTTCAGCCATCAGGCAAGCACCGAAGCGACCGTTTTGTACGCGGTCAGATGGACACCCCACATTTAGGTTAATCTCATCGTAGCCACGCTCTTGCGCTAGCTTGGCACACGTAGCCAAATCTGCTGGGTTTGAACCACCAAGTTGAAGGGCTAACGGATGCTCTTCTTCGTTATAAGCCAGGAAATCTCCTTTTCCATGAATGATCGCACCTGTCGTCACCATTTCAGTGTACAGCAGGGTTTCTTTGGTCATTAAGCGATGGAAGTAGCGACAATGACGATCAGTCCAATCTAACATTGGTGCTACGGAGAGCCTGCAAGAATGAGTCATGATATAAACACCCGTTTTTATGTTGCCAAGGTCGAGCGCAGCAGTACGCTCAAAAAATAAGTCGGGTATTGTATACCCAAGCACCTCTGGGTGCTAGTTTCAGCGAGAATGATTTGGTTGGCTGGCTAGCCAAATGCTTAGGAATACGCAGAAGTAATACGAATCTGTCACTCGTTGATTCATTCTGTGATGATTATTCCGCCTTCACACCACCACCGACTTGCTTTAATTCATGATTTTCGTTCTGATAGTGGGTAAAATGAAGCATTTCTAAACGAACTTCGTATAGAAATGATTTATCATAGAGCACGTCCGATAGTTATGGTGAAAGGTTTGAACCCAACAATCATTGAACAAATTGAAAGTATCTGCGCAGAGCGTGGAGTACGACTGACTCCGCAACGCCGACGCGTATTTGAACTCATTTGTTCTAATCGCCGCGCCTCAAGTGCGTATGAGCTATTGGAGCAACTAAAAGAGAGTGAGCCTCAGGCTAAGCCGCCCACTGTTTATCGAGCATTAGATTTTCTCCTAGAGCAAGGCTTCATCCACCGAGTGGAATCGACAAATAGCTTTATTACTTGTTGTTCTTTCAATACTCAGCAGCACTTTTTCCAATTACTAATTTGCGATAAATGTGGTGATGTCGTTGAACTCGAAGATGAGACGCTGATATCCTTGTTAGCCGAAAACGCCGAGAAGCATGGATTCAAACTGACCAACCAAGTTATTGAAACTCATGGTGAATGCCAGGCCTGTTCCTCCGAGACGAAAGAAAAAGTATAGAAGAACGTTATGCGCGCTGAATTTGTAAACCCGTTTTTAGCTTCTTTAATGAACGTGCTAAAAACTATGGCTTCTCTTGAGCTGAAGCCACAAAAACCGCGAATCAAAAAAGATGAGATCGCACGAGGTGACGTTTCTGGTCTGATTGGTATGGTAGGCCCACAAACTCGTGGTTCAATGTCGATCACCTTTGATGAAGCACTCGCCCTAGAAATCATGCAGAACATGCTTGGTGAACGTCCAAATGGGCTCAATGAAGAAGTGACCGATATGGTGGGTGAGATCACCAACATGGTTACTGGTGGTGCGAAACGCATTCTGGCGGAAAGTGGTTTTGACTTTGATATGGCAACACCGGTTGTGGTTTCGGGCCGAGGTCATACGATTCGCCACAAGTGTGAAGGCTCAATTATTATCATGCCTTTCTCTTCCCAATGGGGAAATGCCTTTATCGAAATTTGCTTCGAATAAAAGAGAAAAAATAGGTTGGCACTGGCCAACCTATTTTGTTTTTGCCTCAGGCAATAAAAAGGTCAGCATTTGCTGACCTTTTCTTTATCTATTCAAACATTAAGCTTTGAACGCTTTAAATGCGTTGATTAGACCGTTTGTTGAGCTGTCATGCGAGCTGATTTGAGACTCGTCTGCAAGCTCAGGTAGGATTTGGTTAGCCAGTTGTTTACCTAGCTCCACGCCCCACTGGTCAAAGCTGAAGATATTCCAGATAACACCTTGTACGAAAATTTTGTGTTCGTACATTGCGATCAAGTTACCTAGCGTACGAGGCGTGATTTGCTTCACTAGAATAGAGTTTGTTGGACGGTTACCTTCAAACACTTTGAATGGCGCAATCGCTGCCACTTCTTCAGCATTCTTACCTACTTTCACCAACTCTTCTTTCACGGTTTCTTCATTTTTACCAAACGCTAGAGCTTCAGTTTGCGCGAAGAAGTTAGACATCAGTTTTTGGTGATGATCGCTAGCTGGGTTGTGGCTAATTGCAGGTGCAATGAAGTCACATGGGATAAGCTTAGTACCTTGGTGAATTAGCTGGTAGAACGCGTGCTGACCGTTGGTACCTGGTTCACCCCAAATGATTGGGCCTGTTTGGTAAGTTACAGCATTGCCGTCACGGTCAACGTATTTACCGTTTGATTCCATGTTGCCTTGCTGGAAATATGCTGCAAAACGGTGCATGTATTGATCGTAAGGTAGGATAGCTTCTGACTCCGCACCGTGGAAGTTGTTGTACCAAATACCAATCAAAGCAAGAATCACTGGAATATTGCTTTCTAGATCTGTTGATACGAAGTGCTTGTCCATCTCGTGAGCACCATCAAGCAACTCAACAAAGTTGTCGAAACCTACTGCTAGTGCAATTGATAGACCGATCGCAGACCATAGTGAGTAACGGCCACCAACCCAGTCCCAGAATTCAAACATGTTCGCTGTATCGATACCAAATTCAGACACGGCTGTCGCGTTTGTTGAAAGCGCAGCAAAGTGTTTAGCCACATGAGCCTGATCACCCGCAGATTCTAGGAACCAATCACGAGCAGTGTGCGCGTTAGTCATGGTTTCTTGCGTTGTAAACGTCTTAGACGCGATCAAGAATAACGTCGTTTCTGGGTTAACTTTCTTCAACGTTTCAACGATGTGTGTACCATCAACGTTAGATACGAAGTGAAGGTTTAGATGATTTTTGTATGGCGCTAGAGCTTCCGTCACCATGTAAGGGCCAAGGTCAGAACCGCCGATACCGATGTTCACAATATCAGTAATTGCTTTGCCTGTGTAACCTTTCCATTCACCGCCGATAACGCGCTCAGTGAATGATTTCATTTTTTCTAGAACCGCGTTCACTGCTGGCATTACGTCTTCGCCGTCTACCATAACTGGAGTATTAGCGCGGTTACGTAGTGCAGTGTGAAGAACAGCGCGACCTTCTGTTTGGTTGATCGCTTCACCACTGAACATCGCTTCAATTGCAGATTTCAGCTCGGTCTCTTTCGCAAGAGCAAACAGGTGCTTCAGAGTTTCCTCATTGATGAGGTTCTTTGAGTAATCGACTAGGATGTCTGAGCCGAAACGTGCAGAGTATTTGTCGAAACGCGCTGCGTCTTGAGCAAACAGCTCTTTAAGATCCATATCTTGTGCAGATTCGAAATGCGCCGTTAGCGCTTTCCAAGCTTGTGTTTGCGTTGGATTGATATTTTTCAACATGGTCTTTATCCCGATGTTACAGTAGGTTCCATTCCTTACAGTCTAGCGAAAACTGTGGAATCCCCGATTTAGCAAATAGAATATAAATTAGATGTTTGGGCAAATGGCCACAAAACAAGTCTTTGTAATTTTTTTTCAGGCGACAATTATGAACGAGAGCTTTTACACTCACATTGAGTTAGGTCACGTTCCCTGCCCTGAAATTGAACAATTCATTTACGATGACAAGAATCATATCATTTACTAATGACAGGCTCTAATTGGAATAGGATAGACGCCAATTTATAAATTTCCAAAGGAACACGTATGTGGGCACAAAAAACACTGCAATTAAAAGCGAGATGCCGCGGTTTTCACCTGATAACTGATGAAATTGAACAACAATTACCACAAATAAACGAACTTTCAGTAGGTTTATTACACTTATTTATTCAGCACACCTCCGCCAGTTTGACCTTAAATGAGAATGCTGATCCAACCGTGCGTATGGACATGGAAGCGCACTTCAATAAGTTTGTGCCAGAGCGTGCTCCTTATTATCAGCACACCTATGAAGGTGACGACGACATGCCGGCACATATTAAAGCATCACTGCTTGGCAGTAGTGTGACGGTACCAATCCAAAATGGTCGATTAGCTTTAGGAACATGGCAAGGTATTTACTTGGGTGAGCATCGAGACTTTGGTGGCGGCCGCCGCGTTATTGCTACGATTAACGGTGAGTAGATAAAACAAAGGCTAACCTTGGGTTAGCCTTTCGTTGTTTATTTTGAGTATTCCATCTCGACGCGAGGCGTTAGCTTAGTCACGAGTTCATACGCAATCGTACCAATGTGACCCGCCACTTCTTCTACTGGGAGCTCTTTCCCCCAAAGAATCGCTTCGTCGCTGACTTTATCCGTTGCGTCTGGTCCCAAATCGACCGTCAGCATATCCATGGAAACTCGACCTGCAATAGGTACTTTACGGCCATTAACCCACACCGGCGTACCGTTTGGAGCACTTCTTGGGTAACCGTCGCCATACCCTACAGCGATGACCCCAACTTTTGTATCTCGCTCACTGGTCCAAATACCACCGTAGCCAACACTTTCGCCCTTCTTCACTTCACGTACCGCAATAAGGTGGGATTTAAGTGTCATAACAGGTTGATACCCAAGATCTTGCGCCGTTTTGTCATCGAATGGCGACACACCATACATGATAATACCCGGACGAACCCAATCTAAATGGCTTTGAGGCCATGCCAATAACCCCGCAGATGCCGCCAGTGAACGTTCCCCTTGGCAACCAGAAGTCAACGATTTAAACAGCTCAATCTGTTGTGGGGTAATATCGCTATCCAGCTCATCTGCACAGCCAAAGTGGCTCATGTAACGCAACGGTTTCGCTACATTTGGACACTCCTTCAGCCGCGTTACAAACTCGTCATATTGTTCAGGACGAACCCCAAGGCGGTGCATGCCACTGTCAATCTTCAGCCACACGACAACCGGAGTTTCAAGGTCTGCTTGCTCCAAGGCGATAAGCTGCTCTTCACAGTGCACCACGGTTTGGATGTTGTTCGTCACAAGAACAGGTAAATCACCAGGAGAGTAAAAACCTTCTAGCAATAGAATCGGCTTTACTACTCCACAAGCGCGCAGTTGCAATGCTTCTTCAATGCGAGCCACGCCAAACGCATCCGCATGGTTAGCATGTTTTGCGACATGACGTAATCCGTGACCATAACCATTGGCCTTGACGACAGCCATCACTTTACTTTGTGGCGCTTGAGCTTTTACGCGCTGTAAGTTGTGCTGCAACGCAGACAAATCAATGCACGCCTTGGCCGCTTTCATATAGCTCATGGAATTACTCATCATCAATATCGAATGCAGGGCCCGCGTAGTTGTCGAAACGCGAATGTTGACCTTGGAAAGTGAGGCGAACAGAGCCTATAGGACCGTTACGCTGTTTACCAATAATGATTTCGGCCGTACCTTTGTACGGACTATCTGGGTGATAAACCTCATCACGGTAGATGAACATGATCAAGTCGGCATCCTGCTCGATGGAACCGGATTCACGCAAGTCCGAGTTTACTGGTCGTTTATCCGCACGTTGCTCTAGGGAACGGTTTAGCTGCGACAGTGCCACAACAGGCACATTTAGCTCTTTTGCCAGCGCCTTAAGAGAGCGAGAGATCTCAGCAATCTCAAGAGTACGGTTGTCGGTTAACGAAGGCACGCGCATCAACTGAAGGTAGTCGACCATGATCATCGATAGACCGCCATGTTCACGAGCAATACGGCGAGCGCGCGAACGCACTTCGGTCGGAGTTAGGCCAGAGCTATCATCAATGTACATATTTTTCTTCTGCATCAGGATACCCATAGTAGAAGAAATACGCGCCCAATCTTCGTCATCTAGCTGACCCGTACGGATCTTGGTTTGGTCAACACGAGACAAAGAGGCCAACATACGCATCATCAACTGTTCAGCTGGCATCTCTAACGAGAAAATAAGTACGGGCTTTTCTTGTTGCATGGCCGCATTTTCACACAAGTTCATCGCAAAGGTCGTTTTACCCATCGATGGACGCGCTGCGACAATCACCAAATCAGAGCCTTGCAAACCTGCGGTTTTCTTATTGAGATCGGTGAAACCGGTATCGACCCCCGTAACACCATCTTGTGGCGTTTTATACAACAACTCGATACGTTCTAACGTCTTTTCGAGGATGTTGTCGACGTTTTGTGGTCCTTCGTTTTCACTAGTTCGAGACTCGGCGATAGCAAAAACTTTACTCTCCGCCATGTCTATTAAATCTTCAGAACTGCGACCTTGAGGGTCATAGCCCGCGTCCGCAATTTCATTCGCGACACCAATAAGGCCACGAACAATCGCACGCTCAGCGACAATATCAGCATACGCATTGATGTTAGCTGCACTTGGCGTATTCTTCGCCAAGTCAGCGAGGTAAGCAAAACCGCCTACATCTTCTAACAACTCGTGACGCTCTAGATATTCCGATAAAGTAATAAGATCGAGAGGTTTACCCGCTTCAAGAATGGTTTTTACACCTTCAAAAATCAGGCGGTGTGGACGACTATAGAAATCGCTGCTCACAACACGTTCGGCAACGGTGTCCCAACGTTCATTATCCAGTAAAAGACCACCAATTACTGATTGCTCGGCTTCTAGTGAGTGAGGTGGCACTTTGATTGCGTCGACCTGACTGTCTGAAGGTTTGCGATTTCTGTTTTCCGCCATGACTTTGCTCGATAACTACTATTGACCCACGATTATAACCTTAACCTAACTGAGATGCTTCCCCGAAGCGACAATTACTTGTTAAGAAATCATCATGTGAACCACCCGGGTAATAGCCTGGTTCTTCCGTCTAGCTCTAATAAAAATTAACCTACCATTGACCCAACCAAATATCTGTATCAGTATCATGCCCCTCCTTTTTGATTACGTTCGAGGTTGATGTGTCCCGATACTGGTTACTTAGCTTTAGCCTACTGTGCGCTAGTGCATCGTATGCTGACGAATCAGTACAGCCAGAGCAAAATATTGATGTACCCGACCCACTAAAAACCGAGGTGGAGTTCGGCTATCAAGCTCACACAGGTAACACGGACTCTCGTTCCCTGAATGCTCGTTTGAGTGCTGAATATACGTCAGGTCGACACCGTTCTAATGGTGAATGGAAGTACTACAACTTGTACAAAGACGGTGAAGAAGACAAACGCTCATCCACCTACTCCCTACAGAGTGACTACAAGTTAGGCCCTAAGACATATTTGTATGGCAGCTTTAAAGGGGTGGATTCTCGCTACAGTGCTTATTTTAAAGACTATACGTTGTCAGGTGGTTTGGGTTACCAGTTCTCCTACACTGAGAACTTCATTTTAGAGGTAGAGGTAGGCCCTGGTTTTCGCTATCAAGAGCCAAACTTAGACGAAATAGATGATGACGATATTGTCTTTCCCGATATCGTTAGAGAAGGCATTTTTCGAGGAAATATCAACACAACTTGGCATGCGTTGGATAATTTAAGTTTCGCAGCTGATATTACGTTGGTAACAGGTAGAAGTAACACACGTACTGATAGTGAACTCAGTGTAACCAATGATATTACTGAAGATATTGCACTGAAACTGGCGCACTCTCGTCAGTATCACGATAAAGTGCCTGAAGGCTTAAGCAAAGCGGACAGCGTATTTTCCGTTAATTTACTTTTCGCTTTTTAACCCTTTTTCTCTCAGTTTTAGAAATAAAAAAAGCACCTCCAAGGAGGTGCTTTTTAGTATTTCGTCTTGATACTGAATTACTCAGCAGCAACAACTTGTAGGTTAACTGTCGCGAAAACTTCAGAGTGAAGTTGAACGCTGATCTCGAACTCACCAGTGTTACGTAGAGCACCTTCAGGAAGGCGAACTTCGCTCTTAGCAACTTCAACGCCTGCAGCTGTGATAGCGTCAGCGATGTCACGAGTACCGATAGAACCGAATAGTTTGCCTTCGTCACCAGCTTTAGAAGCGATAACTACCGCTTCTAGAGCGTTAACTTTCTCTGCGCGAGCTTCTGCAGCAGCTAGTTGCTCAGCAACTTTAGCTTCTAGTTCAGCACGACGAGCTTCAAACATTTCAACGTTAGCTTTAGTTGCCATAACTGCTTTACCTTGTGGGATAAGGAAGTTACGAGCGTAGCCAGATTTAACGTTTGCAGTATCGCCAAGACCACCTAGGTTACCAATTTTATCAAGTAGAATAACTTGCATTGCTTAATCCTCTTTCTTAATAAAATGAACCGATTACTGATGCTTGTCAGTGTACGGTAGTAGAGCTAGGTAGCGTGAACGCTTGATAGCACGTGCTAGTTGACGCTGGTACTTAGCGCTTGTACCAGTGATACGGCTAGGTACGATTTTACCAGCTTCAGTGATGTAGTTTTTAAGAGTTGCTACGTCTTTGTAATCAATCTCTTGTACGCCTTCTGCAGTGAAACGGCAGAATTTACGACGACGGAAGAAACGAGCCATGGGCTATCTCCTGATCTTAAATTTGAGTAATGTTGTCGGCGTGTAACACTAATTTTCCCACGCCACTTCGGCCGGTTTGATAAGTGACAAAACCACTTACCTTAATGTTACTGCCTTGAACTAAATTCTGAGTTAGTGCTTGTGACCCAAGCCCGCTGACGACTACCGGCATACGACAATAAACTTGTCGAGGTAAGTCAGCTTCGATAATAGTAGAGCGATGCTCCAGCCAAAACCGACAGTGTTCAATGCCACCAGGGCTTTTACTACGAATGGGCGGTTTGGCAATGGTGCCGCTCAGCTCCATTCGATTGGCCATAAGAAAACTTACTCAGCAGCTTCTGACTTAGCTTCAGGCTTAGCTTCAGAACGCTCTTCACGACGTGGAGCACGCTCTTCTTTTTGCTTAAGCATGATAGATTGCTCAGTGATCGCTGCTTTAGTACGCATGATCATGTTACGTAGAACTGCATCGTTGAAACGGAAAGCAGTTTCTAGCTCATCAATTACAGCTTGGTCAGCTTCAACGTTCATAAGAACGTAGTGAGCTTTGTGAAGCTTGTTGATTGGGTAAGCCAGTTGACGACGGCCCCAGTCTTCTAGACGGTGGATTTTACCGCCAGCTTCAGTGATTGAACCAGTGTAACGCTCGATCATGCCAGCAACTTGCTCGCTTTGATCTGGGTGCACCATGAATACGATTTCGTAATGACGCATTGGTTGCTCCTTACGGATTATTCAGCTTCCACAAATGGCTCAGTCGTCCAGAGGAAGCAAGGAACTAAAGATAATTGACTGAGTTTAAGGAGCACGAATAGTACAGAAAGGGCGTAAAATAGGCAAGTGATTATTTGCTCAGCGCAGTGGATATTTAATTTCTTCTAATACTAGAAAACACAAAGGCTGCCAACAAGCTGGCAGCCTTTAAAATCAGCGTGTTATTGCGCTGGCTTATCGGTGCTTATTTAACTTCAGCCAGTTCAGCGCGCATTTGATCGATCACTTGTTTGTAATCTGGCTCACCGAAAATCGCCGAGCCTGCAACAAACATGTCTGCGCCCGCTTCTGCAATTTCACGAATGTTGTCAACCTTCACACCGCCATCGATTTCTAAGCGGATATCACGACCAGACTCGTCAATCATCTTACGAACGGCACGCAGTTTATCTAGTGTATGAGGAATGAATGATTGACCACCAAAACCAGGGTTTACCGACATCAGTAGAATCATGTCGACTTTATCCATAATAAATTCAAGACTTGCAAGTGGCGTTGCTGGGTTTAGTACCACACCAGCCTGACAGCCGTGCTCTTTAATTAACTGCAGTGTACGGTCTACATGATCAGAAGCTTCTACATGGAACGTAATCATCGACGCACCCGCTTTTGCGAAATCAGGAATAATACGGTCAACGGGTTTCACCATTAGGTGAACATCGATTGGCGCTGTGATGCCATAATCGCGTAGTGCTTTACACACAGGCGCACCAAAAGTCAGGTTTGGTACATAGTGGTTATCCATAACGTCGAAATGCACCACATCCGCACCCGCTGCGAGTACTTTTTCTACATCTTCACCGAGACGAGCAAAATCTGCCGATAAAATGGATGGAGCAATAAGAAAATCTTTCATACCTGACCTCAGTAGTAATGAGCAAACAATCTGCGCGCAATTCTACCGAAGCCAGTGGGGAGATCCACTATTTAGATATAATAGTGTGAGAATTAAGAGCTTGATTTATCCATGTCTGGCGCATGAAAAAGCGCAAGTAGCTCATCAACTTTATTACGACCGTTACCATTACGGCTAATGGTACGCTTTACTTTAACCACATTAAGATCCGCACCGTGATACAACCGACGTGTCAAGGTAGTGTCGTGGTTAGAAATCAACACAGGAATGCCACGTTCAGTCGCTGTTCTTTCAGCAATGTCGGCTAATGCAGCTTGGTCGTCCAACGTGAAACCATTACCTGCGTATGAGGTGAAATTTGCCGTATTTGAAAGCGGCGCATAAGGTGGATCGCAATACACGACGCTCCCTTTGCGCGCACGACGAAATGTTTCAGGATAACCTTCACAAACAAACGTAGCTTTTTTGGCTTTTTCTGCAAAAAACTCCAATTCCGCCTCAGGGAAATACGGCTTTTTGTAAGAGCCAAACGGTACATTGAAGCCACCTTTTTTGTTGTAACGGCATAGGCCATTAAAACCAAAGCGGTTCATGTACAAAAACGCTAAAGAGCGGTACATCACGTCATCGGTTTTATTAAACTCAGCGCGAATGTGTAGGTAGGCTTCTTTGCGGTTGTTCTCAGCGACAAACCAACGCTTCGCTTCAGAGATATACTCTTCAGGGCGTTCTTTCAGCAGGTTGTACAGATTGATCAAATCTGGATTGATATCTGCAAGTAGATAATGGTCATAATCGGTATTCAGAAACACTGAGCCCGCACCAACAAAAGGTTCAACTAGCTTTCGAGCCGGCGGCAAATGACGTTGGATGTCTTCAACCAGTCCGTATTTTCCTCCTGCCCATTTAAGAAAGGCTCGTTGCTTTTTCATCTACTGCTCTATCTATCGACCAAAAATTAAGGCTGCGGAATGTAACATATTTTTCAGGGAAGCTCAGGTTTATTTCACTCGTTCAATTTCACGGTGAACCTGACGGAGTGATTTTGCCCAAGGACTCACCGACTTAACCGAATCTGGCAAGCTTGCGACGGCATCACGAGCCATTTGAATTGTCGGATAATCTTGATATGTGATGATATACCACTCGGTATCATTACGAACGGTAGGATAAATTCGCACTTGATTATTCAGTTGATGCTCATTGAGAAAGGATTGTACATCTTCCATTGAGGTCATAGCTGCGAGTTGTAAAGTATAAGCTCTTGGCGATAGCGCTTTTAGTTCTTCACGAGCAAATGAAAACTTCACAACAGGTTGGTTTGCCTCACCCTCTTCTGACTGAGCAGGTGCTTGCGCCAGATCTTGATTCGGTTTTACGACTTTAATCAAAGGAGAGCTAGTTTCATCGGCGGTTTCTGTCTTCTCAATACCTACGACGTCATCAATCGCTTTTGTGTCTGCTGAATCAGCTTTACCTTCAAGCAATGCATCGACCACATTCGACTCAATCACCACTCTTTGTTGATTGTCATCACTGCCTACGCTCGCTACTTCTTCTGTCACTGCTGGCGGTAATGAATCAGAATCATCAACCACACCAGACTTATCAAGACTGCTAGAGCCATCGGTTACAGGTTGCAGTGAAGACTGCGCTGCACTGACTCCTGACTCTTCAAAAGTTGGAATAGCCGTTTGCTCTAAACTGCCAGCAATTTGCTGCGCTTTATCATCAGGACTTGGTTGACTAAGCATCCACCAATAGCCACCAGCAGCAAGCAACAGTAAGACTAATACCACCAACGCAATATTCAGGGGTGAACCGACAATCGAGCGGATAATGATCCTTTTTTCCACTTTCATCTCTCCTAACGCCATGATGTCACCCGGTACTGGGTCGACTTTTTTAAATGCATCTCGAACCCGTTTCTCAGACTCATCATCGACGTAGCGCGCAACAAGTGACTCAAAGAAACGACGAGCTTCCACTTCGGACAACATATCAATATCAAGCTCAACAGGCTTTATCTCTTGTCCATAACTGAGACATGCTAGCAAACCGTCTAAACGTCCAGACTGTGTAAACAGTAAGACATTGATGGTCCAATTCGGCTTATGGTGCGCCTCTAAGACCAGCATCCAAAGCTCAGAGATAAGTGTCTCACTCAATAAATGCGCATCATCTACAACAATTGCAATGTCACACGGCTCATCACCTAAAAGCCTTTCAAGGCTATCAAGTAAAGGCTCTTGCTGATTAAACAATGCGTCTGAAACCAGTTGACTCAAAATAAGGACGCGATGCTGCACATCGTCTTGATTAGAATGACAAAGTAACAAACATTGATTCTTGTTACTGGCACCCACTTCAAGGTATCGCTGCGCTAACCAAGATTTCCCGTACCCATCATGACCATTAATCGCAATGAGATTGGAACCAAAGTTAGTCAGTAGACCTAATCTATCAAGCAACTCGATTTGAGAATCTAATTCCAGTACGTTAGCAACACTCATCTAATAACCTTAATACACTACAAGAATGACGCCCAAAGGCGCCATTACAAGGTTAAATATCGCGACCGAAGTCTATTGCCTGTTTGAGTACGTCTTGTGTCGTATCAGCAATTACCTCGGCAGTGCCAATGCCTGTAGGCAAAACCAATCGTAATTGACCAGAGAGGACTTTCTTATCTCGCATCATGTGCTTGATGAAGTCATCGAAATTCATACTGTCTGGAGTATGCACAGGCAGTTTTGCACGACGCAAAATCGCAACAATACGCTCAAATTGCTCTTCCGAGATCAGACCACGTAGATGCGACGTTTTGGCCGCCATAACAGTGCCGGAAGATACCGCTTCACCATGCAGCCAATTGCCATAGCCAAGTTCCGCTTCAATCGCATGACCAAAGGTGTGACCTAAGTTAAGCAAAGCACGGATGCCCGACTCTTTCTCATCCTGAGCCACCACTTCCGCTTTTATTTCACAGCAACGTGCGATCGCATAAGTTAGTGCTTCTTCATCCAACGCATACAAGCGCTCAAGATTGTCTTCTAACCATACAAAAAAATCTGCATCGTAAATAATGCCGTACTTAATGACTTCGGCGATACCCGCAGCGAACTCACGTTCAGGCAACGTCGACAGACAGTTGGTATCAATGATCACTGCTTTAGGTTGGTAAAACGCACCTATCATGTTCTTACCCAACGGATGGTTAACCGCGGTTTTTCCACCAACCGAAGAGTCCACTTGGGATAGTAATGTGGTCGGTATTTGAATAAAGTCGACCCCACGCTGGTAACAGGCAGACGCAAAACCCACAAGGTCGCCAATAACACCACCACCTAACGCGATGATCACAACATCACGAGCATAACTCCCTTCCAGTAAGAAGTTCATTACTTGATTAAATACATCCAAGTTTTTGTACTGTTCACCGTCAGGCAATTCTAACAAGGATGCACTACAACCGAGCTGCTCGAGTTGCTTTAAAATTTTGTCTGCATACAAAGGCGCCACTGTGACATTACTGATCACAACAACTTTTTGTTTTGCATTTTTGTTTGAGAGAACTTGAGAGAGGTACGCCGGGTCCTCAAATAACCCGGCGCCAATAGAGATTGGGTAGCTACGCTCAGCTAGGTTGACCGTAATCCGTTCCATCGGTTTGCTCCAATTAAAAAAAAGATAAAGACTTATCTCTCTTCTAGCATTTTTACGATCTGGTTGGCTACCACTTTTGCACTTTGATCGTCAGTGCGAACAGTGTAATCCGCTACTTCTTCATATAAAGGATTACGTTCTTCAGCTAATTGCTCCAATACTTCGCGAGGGTTATCCGTTTGAAGTAAAGGACGCTTCTTGTCGCGGTTTGTACGCGCAAGTTGCTTTTCAATCGTCGTTTCTAAGTAAACAACAACACCACGTGCCGAAAGACGATTGCGGTTTTCTTTGCTCTTAACAGAGCCACCGCCAGTCGCAAGCACGATGCCTTGCTCTTGTGTTAGGTCTTCAAGTACCGCTTCTTCACGCTTGCGGAAGCCTTCTTCACCTTCTACATCAAAAACCCAAGAGATGTCTGCACCAGTGCGTTCTTCGATCACTGTATCGGAGTCAACAAACTCCATATGCAGTTGCTGTGCTAGATGTCTACCAATTGTACTTTTGCCGGCGCCCATTGGGCCAACAAGGAAAATATTACGTTTCTCAGCCATGTTTAGCAGTAATTTACAACATTGATTCAATAAGATCGCCACAAGAAAACACAGCTAAACTGCTGTTCTACAAGGCTTGTGGCACCAGTTCCTCACAGATAATTCGTGATAAGACCCGAAATTATCCAAGCATGGTGCCACTATTGCAACTTTATTTTTGATTTAATCAGTTTTTCCCGAGACAGAACTACTGAATCACCACCTTAGGCGTGACGAAAATTAACAGCTCACTTTTGCCAACATTCTCATAACTTCGACGAAAAAGAGCACCTAATAGCGGCAGGTCGCCCAACAAAGGCACTTTGTCCACCGAGTTAGTAATGCTGTGCTGAAAAATACCACCAAGAACGACCGTTTCACCGTTATTCACTAACACTTGCGTCCCGATACGTTGAGTATCAATCGCAACCGCTTCACCAGTGCCTGTCTTCACGACTTGTCCTGGTCTATCTTGCGTGACACTTAAATCCAATACTAAGCGGTTATCCGGTGTGATTTGCGGGGTTACCTTCAAACTTAATACCGCCTTTTTGAACGTCACCGTCGTTGCACCACTTGATGATGACTCTAGGTAAGGAATCTCTGTACCTTGTTCGATATAGGCAGGTTTCTTATTGGTAGTGATCAAACGTGGGCTCGAGATAATCTCAGCTTTAGACTCTTGTTGCAGAGCAGAAAGCTCAAGATCCAACAAGGTGTCTGAACCTAACTTTGCGACCTGAAAAGCAATGCTGGTCGCATTCGGACTGGTTGCAGCTAAGTTTACATTTAGGAAGTCATCGATCCCTACTCCATCACCGTCACCACCGTCATCACCCCCTTCTCCATTATAGAGACCGATCGTGGCGAGGTTGTTCTCAATAGAACCGCCCACTGTATTACTGCCATTAATAGACGTAAAACCCCAACGAATCCCTAACTCGTCCATGTTACCTTCATTGATGGTCACAATACGCGCCTCAATTTGAACCTGTTTAACTGGAATATCCAAAGACTCAATAATTTCTCGAATCACCTCGATGTTTACAGGTAACTCTCTAATCAATAACGAGTTAGTTCGCTCATCAATGGTCATACTGCCGCGCTCTGACAGCATGCTGATATTTCCTTCTCCATTGATCATCTCCGCAATGTCTGATGCTTTAGCAAAATTAACTTTGATGATTTCAGATGAAAGCTCTCCCATTTCTTCCGTCAGTTTTTGTTTTTCTAACTGCTGCTTCTCACGCAAGTCCAGCTCATCAGTCGGAGCAACTAAAATCACGTTGCCATCAACACGCTTATCTAACCCCTTAACTTGCAAAATAATATCCAGCACTTGCTGCCAAGGGACACCATCAAGACGAAGCGTGAGGTTGCCTTCCACAGAGTCGGAGACAACCAAATTGAATTGGTTGTAATCAGCAATAAGCTGCAAGACGTTTCGCACAGGAATATCTTGGAAGTTAATCGAAATAAGCTTACCTTCTCTTTCTAAAATGCTTTTATCTGGGGCTTTCTCATTGGGTTTGATCTTCGCTACTTTGATTTCCAAAAAACGCCCCGTTAAACGGTAATCATGCATGTATTCTTCATTGATGTGCGCAACCAAGCGCGTCGTCGAGGTGTCGCGAAACACTTCTACGCTCTCAACCACAGTCGAAAAATCTTTCACGTCTAGGAGATACAATTGCTCGTCTTTTACTGAAGTGTTAAGCAAATCGATACTTAACCCTTCCTGTACACGCTTGATATCTACAATCGCGGCCGGTGACGCCAATTCGACGACAATCACGGCGTCTTTATCTTTATTAGTTCGAAAGTCGATACTTTTTAGGGCATTGGACGAAACTTCTTCAGCTGCCGCTAAAGGGGCTAAAAATACAAACAACCATAAGGAGAAGAGCCCAGTAAGTATCCTTGGTGTACGTGTTAATCCTTGTCTCATTTTCATTACTCAATATCAAAAATAAATGGGGCTATCTCAAAGCCAACTTAACTTTACGTTTTTGCCAACATCCTAAGCCGTCGGGCAACGTTTCATTAATCAACAAATAGGAGTGGCTGACATGGGTCACTTTGCCATTATTGCGTCCGAGGTATTGACCCGGCTTAACTTTATAGACGGTGCCATTGGGAGCCTGAACGAGGCCAGAAACCGTGTTATCCATGCCCATGACACCTTTCAAACGTAATTGGCTTAGTGGGAATTTTTCTAATTTGCCAGTTCGCCTTCTTGAGGGCGGTTGCCAACAATCTTTTCTTGCAACTGGCTGAGTCGCGATGGTGGCTTCTTTGGGTAATTCAAAGGGTGTACGCTGTACTTCCGGTGCGTACGTGACTGCAACATATTTGTCTGCGGGCTTAAGCTTCTCGACCTCTCGACGCGCCTGTGTTTCCACTCCTCGAATAAAATCCGTCAATGATTCATCATTCGCCTGGCAGCCCATCAATAGAGAACCCATCAGTACCAGCAACAAAGACTTACTTGTCATTTTTCGTCTCCTCCGGCTTAAACTGATAGGTGTTAGCGCGCACCCGAAAGTGCAGAGTTTCGCTCTCTTGGCTGACACGTTGCCAAGTCACATCTTTAAACGTGATGATTCGAGGTAGCGTCGCTATCGCCTGAGAAAAATGGCCGATGTCATGAAAGTCGCCCGTTAACTCAATGTTTAAAGGGAGACGATAAAGGAAGTGCTCTGATTGTTTTTCGCCCCAGTCGATTCGGGTGAAAGTCAGCTTATTGTCGATGCCAAGTTCATTCACTGAAGCGAGCATTGTAGCCAGCTCTTTTTGCGCAGGCAGTTGCTGCAGTAATAACTCGTAACGGGTGGTAAGTTCATCCAATTGAGATTGAAGCTGAGGCAACGCTGCCACTTTGTTCGCTTTGATCTTCAATGCCACCTTGAGTGTCTGCTCCTGCTGGATCAAGTGATTCAACTGTTCGTCTTTCGGTTTAAGGTAAAACCAATAACCTAAGCCTTGAATCACCATGATCAGAAGCGCGATTACTATAATCTGGGGCAACAATGGCCACTCGGCCATTTCATCGATTTCGAGATCCTGCCAATCAACCACGTTGAGCCTCCAATTTCTTCTCCGTTACTTTGAACATGAAAGACACTTTGAATGTTTGAAACTCTTTCCCAAAACGGGCTTTGCCGTGAACGATGGAATGCATTTCTACGTCGTTCAACTTGGCCGAGCGCTCCATGTTGTCTAGCATCGTGGCAAGTTTTGGAGTGCTATCTGAGATCCCAGAGATCTCAATTTCCAGATCATTCATTTTGATCTTGTCGACATATACACCTTCAGGGATAACGGCAGGCATTAAGTTCATGAACTCGGTCGTTTTGTTTCGTCCGTTTTGTAAACCTTCAACGACCTTTAGACGTTCGAGGATTTTGCTGTGCTCTTGCTCTGCAATTTTCATTGCTTCAATACGCTGGTCGAGTTCGGCAATGTAGTGAGTGAGGTAATCGAGCCGCTCCTGTTGTTGATCTTGTTGGTACTCAAAAAACTTTCCAATACCCCACTGGATGCCAACAGCGACCAACATGCCTAATGCGACCAAACTGATGAAACGACGTCGGTGCTCTTCTCTTTGATTCTCTCGCCAAGGAAGTAAATTAATGCGATAAAGCACGGGCGCCTCCTAGCCAATGAATGCCACGAACGGCCAGTCCGGCTGCTGTTGAGAAATGCTGCCAATCCACAGTACGACGCTTACGCTTAGACACCTTCATCTCAAATAGCCCTAGCGGATTTAGCAATTCACACTCTAACGACAATTGTTGAGACAACTCCTCTGCGAGCATGGGAGTGGAGGCCCCTTCCCCTGATAACCAGATACCCTTGATGTTTTGTGAGCCATTGATTGAGGTATAGAGCTGCATCTGGCGCTTTACTCGCTCTACGATTTGACGGTTAAACAGCTCTGTTTTCTCCTGAGCATCATCGGACAGAAAATCGACTGGAGAAGCGCTGTTTGCTCCGCGTGTGCCGTAAGCAAACTCTTTGTGAAACAGTTCACCTTGTTCGGTAAACATGGTGAAGGAGCTCGATAAGGTGCCAATATCGAGTAAGCAGTATTTGTTTTTGTCAGGAAAGCGATCGGCGGTGAGCTTCCAGATATGACCAAGGCTTTGCGAATACACGTCCACTAAAACAGGTTTTAGTCCGGACTTTTGTAATGCATCAACTCGGCCTTCTACCACATCTTTTCTTGTCGCAAACACTTGATAGCTATCACTGCCACTCTGCCCGCCCTCCGCGCGAAGACGAACGAAGTCTAAACTCAGCTCTTCGACAGGGAATGGCGATTGATGAGAAAAGGCTTGTATCACTGCAAACTCAACTTCACTCTCTTCAAGATTTTGTTCTATTTGCAGTTTCTTGCTAATTACCGAGTTATCAGGAACTGAAATCGCAACTTTTTTAGCGCCAAAAGGCAGTTCTTTTTTTATCTGCTTGAGGGTCTTTACAATTTCTTGATGATTTATGGTGTTATTTTCAGCGACAATACCTTCCTTTAGTAATATTTCTTTGTAACCCAACAGAGCGTAATTGTTGCCTGTGGGTTTAAGTACTACGGCTTTGAGGCTGTTATGGCCTATATCGATGCCGGTAACGATTAGCTTATCCATCTCTTACTCTCGCTCCGAAATTTCTTCGTGCAAAGGTTGTTATTAGCATCCAAATAAGAGTTAATATCTCTTATGTGCTAAATTTTTGACCTAAGAGTACAAGGGTTTGCCGTTACACAGCCTCAACCAATCAGGGATTCTCCGGTGAAGTTCATAAAGCGTTTATTATTTTTAACATTGATTTGCATAATTCTTGGAGTCACCACAATATTTGGCTTCTATCAGTACGTGAAGCCTGAATTGCCAGATGTTGCAACTCTAAAAGACGTTGAATTACAAACACCTATGAAGGTGTTTAGTCAAGACGGGAAGCTGATCGCACAGTTCGGTGAAAAGCGTCGTATTCCTGTTACTTATGACGAAATTCCTCAAGACTTAATTCACGCGCTCATCGCAACCGAAGATAGCCGTTTCTACGAGCATCCTGGTATCGACCCTATCGGCATCACTCGTGCAGCTGTTGTTGTTGCGGTTTCAGGCTCGGCTAAACAGGGTGCAAGTACGATTACGCAACAGCTAGCTCGTAACTTCTTCTTATCTAATGAGAAGAAGATCATGCGTAAGATTAAAGAGATTTTTATTGCTATCCATATTGAGCAGCTTTTAAGTAAGCAAGAAATCATGGAGCTTTATGTCAATAAAATCTTCCTTGGTTACCGCTCATATGGCTTTGGTGCTGCCGCTCAAGTGTATTTTGGCAAGAGCCTTGATGAATTGACGTTAAGTGAGATTGCAACACTCGCTGGTATGCCAAAAGCGCCATCAACCATGAACCCAATTTACTCTCTTGAGCGCGCAACAAAACGCCGTAACGTTGTATTAATGCGAATGCTTGATGAGAAATACATTACACAAGAGCAGTATGACGAAGCACGCAATGAACCTATTGTGGCGCGTTATCATAGCGCTGAGATTGAGCTTTCCGCACCTTACGTAGCAGAGTTGGCTCGTGCATGGGCAGTAAAAGAATACGGTGAAGAAGAAGCTTACACCTCTGGCTTGAATATCTACATGACTGTGGATTCTAAACTGCAAGATGCTGCAAATACGTCTGCGGTAAATAACCTCTTGTCATACGATGAACGTCATGGCTACCGTGGTGCAGAAAGTGTGCTTTGGAAAGAAGGGGAAGCGGCCTGGGACAATGAGCAAATAGAAAAGCACCTGAAGAAACAGCCAACTTATGGTGACCTTTACCCTGCGGTTGTGACGAAAGTCGATGATAAGACGGCGCAAGTATGGGTTAAGAACCATGAAGAGCAAACCATCCCTTGGACTGGAATGCACTGGGCGCGTAAGTACATTACCGATAACCGCCAAGGCTCAACACCAAAGTCAGCGCATGATGTGCTAGCGGCAGGTCAACAAGTTTGGGTTCGCGAAGTAAGTGAAACCGATGAAGATGACAACACAACACTGAGCTGGAAACTGAGCCAAGTGCCGACAGCAAACACCGCGTTTGTTGCGATGAACCCAGAAAATGGCGCGATATTGTCGCTGGTTGGTGGTTTCAACTTTGTTCACAGCAAGTTTAACCGTGCAACCATGTCAGTACGTCAGGTTGGTTCAAGTATCAAGCCTTTCATCTACTCGGCAGCAATTGACAAAGGGCTGACTCTAGCCACTCTGATTAACGATGCGCCGATTAACAAGTGGGATGCAGGTTCTGGTTCAGCTTGGCGACCAAAAAACTCACCACCAACTTATGGTGGTCCAACGCGTCTTCGCCTCGGCTTAGCTCAATCAAAAAACGTCATGGCAGTGCGTACACTCCGTGAAGTTGGCCTCGAGGAGACACGTCAGTACCTTACTCGTTTCGGTTTTGATATTAACCAAGTACCACGCTCTGAGACCATCGCACTCGGAGCTGGCAGCTTAACACCAATGAAAGTGGCACAAGGTTACTCTGTGTTTGCAAACGGTGGTTATTACGTTGAACCATTCTATGTAGAACGCGTGGAAGATGCATTCGGTGAAGTACTGTTTAAAGCCAATCCAAAGAGTGTTTGTCATAAGGATTGTCCGCAAATGAGCGAGCAGCCAGAAAATCGCTACGCTGATGAATTTGGCGAACAAGACGTCGCGATTGATGGCCTAGCAACAGACAATGCCCTTGAAAATGATGAACCTCAATATGCACCGCAAGTTATCTCCGAACAGAATGCATTCTTAATGCGTGAGATGATGTACAGCAACATTTGGGGTGGCGGTAACTGGCGTGAAGGCACAGGTTGGAATGGTACAGGCTGGCGCGCGCAAAAACTTGGTCGTCGTGATATCGGGGGTAAAACGGGTACAACGAATGATTCCAAGGATGCTTGGTACAATGGCTATGGACCTGGTGTCGTTGCGATAGCTTGGGTTGGCTTTGATGATCACTCACGTGCACTTGGCCGCACCACTGTTAACAGCAACCTAGGGCAAGGCCAAATTTCTGGTGCCGAGTCGGGTGCGAAAACCGCAGAGCCTGCTTGGATTGACTTCATGCGTGTTGCGCTAGAAGGGACGCCGGAGCAAGGTAAAAATATTCCAGAGGATATTATTCGAGTTCGTATTGATCGCAACAGCGGTATGCTAACGCACAAGGTAGATAGCACATCAATGTTCGAATACTTTGAAAAAGGCACGGAGCCTACCGAATACGCTGGCGACCGTTTAGAAGATAGTATTTACTCTTCAGGCTCTGGCGCAGAAGAACTGTTCTAAATCACAAAAGCACAAGGGAGAGCATCAAGCTCTCCCTTTTTTATGTCTGCTTCTTATGCTGCAGCATTCAATGATGGATAAGAAGCCAACACCTCTTTAATCTTCGCTGCTAAAGCTTCAAACCTAGCTCGTAATGGTGAGCCCGGACGATATACGAGAACGATATTACGCGAGGGTGTTGGGTTAACAGCTGGTACGTAGCATACGCCATCTTTTTGCTTCTCATTAGGGATAGAAAGCTGAGGCAATAACGTAATCCCCGCACCGGCAGCAACCATATTGCGTAACGTCTCCAAGCTGGTGGCTTTAAAACGCTCATCGTCTTTTGCACCAGCGGCAAAACAAAAACCTAACGCTTGATCTCGCAGACAGTGGCCGTCTCCCAACGCTAAAACGGTTTTACCATTCAGCTCCAACATATCAACATGGTCGAGAGAGGCCCACTCGTGGTCACATGGCACTGCGACACTTAATGGCTCTTGATACACTTCGATCTCTTTAAATGGCGCAGTTTCATCAACCGAAGCTAAAACTAAGCAATCTAGTTTGCCTTCTTCCAATTGACGCACTAATTGATGTGTTTGAGCTTCGTGCAGAAATAGCTCCAGCTCAGGAAATGCTTCTTTTATCTGCGGCAGAATTTTGGGTAGTAGATAAGGCCCAACCGTCGGGATGAAACCAATATGCATCGGTCCAGTCATGGCTCCGCTTTGACCGCTTGCCATATCTCTGAAGGTTTTCACTTCACTTAAGATGCGTTTAGCCTGCTCCACCAGCTGTAACCCTGAATCGGTAAACAAAACACGTCGGCTGCTTCGCTCTAAAAGCGTGGTACCGAGTTCATCCTCTAGTTTACGAATTTGCCCACTCAATGTTGGCTGGCTAACAAAACATGCCTCTGCCGCTTTGCGAAAGTGCTTATGTTCCGCAAGTGCAACTAAGTACTCAAAATCTCGAATATTCATAATTCACGCTTCGCTTCTTTAACAATAGCTAATACCTATCAAAACCATAACACCAAACGATTAGAGCTATCAAAGGGTTTTTACAATAATGGGCTCAACAAAACGAAACAGAGCGACGAAAAACGCTAAGCTCTATACGCATAATTTAAAATAGTTAAAGGAAATCATTATGTTTGTATCTAAAGAAGGTCAACAAGTCCCTCAAATTACTTTTCCAGTTCGTCAAGGTGACTCTTGGGTGAATGTAACGACCGATGAGCTATTTAAAGGTAAGACCGTTATCGTATTTAGCTTACCGGGTGCATTTACTCCAACCTGTTCATCAAGCCATCTACCTCGTTACAACGAATTGTTCCCTGTATTTAAAGAGCACGGAGTGGATGAGATTATTTGTGTCTCGGTCAATGATACGTTCGTGATGAATGCATGGAAACAAGACCAAGAAGCAGAAAACATTACCTTCATCCCGGATGGTAATGGTGAATTCACCGATGGCATGGGTATGTTAGTGGATAAAAACGACATCGGCTTTGGCAAACGTTCATGGCGTTACAGCATGCTAGTAAAAGATGGTGTAGTGGAAAAAATGTTCATTGAGCCAAACGAACCAGGCGACCCATTCAAGGTGTCAGACGCAGATACGATGCTGAACTACATAGCGCCTGACTACAAAACGCAAGAATCCATCACGGTGTTCACTAAACCAGGCTGCCCTTTCTGTATGAAAGCGAAACAAAATCTGATTGACCACGGTCTTCAATATGAAGAAGTGATTCTGGGTAAAGACGCAACAACAGTTAGTCTACGAGCTATATCTGGTCGCACGACTGTTCCACAAGTCTTTATCGGTGGCAAGCACATCGGCGGTAGCGAAGAGCTAGAAGCGTATCTAGGCTAAGCTGTCCAAAGCCTACACCCTCGGTCTCCGGTGCCTTTGGCTCGGAGGCCAACCCTAAACCACTTCTTCTACTAGTCTAGATAAGTAGTCATCTGCCAATAAGGTGACTACTTATCCAGATTCAACTATCCAATTCACTCTCCAAGCTCAATGTAGCTAGCTTGGCTTAAAACAAAAGCGAGAGTTCACGATGAAACAAGTTAATGTCGACGTAGCGATTATTGGTGGCGGGACGGCTGGTCTTGGTGCTTATCGAGCAGCAAAAGCTCATACCAACAGCGTGGTAATGATTGAGGGCGGTCCCTACGGAACAACCTGTGCTCGTGTCGGATGCATGCCGTCTAAGCTGTTAATTGCGGCAGCAGAAAGTGTTCATCAAATCGAAAAAGCACCTGGATTTGGGATACACCCGCAAGGTGAAGTACGAATTAACGGACGAGAAGTTATGGATCGTGTAAAGCGCGAACGCGATCGTTTTGTTGGCTTTGTACTTGAAAGTGTCGATGATATTCCCGCTGAAGACAAACTGTCGGGCTACGCGAAGTTTGCCGATGACCACACTCTCATCATAGATGATCATACTCAGGTCACCGCACAGCGCATTGTTATTGCGACAGGATCTCGTCCAGCATATCCGGCAGCTTGGAATGAACTGGGTGATCGCCTAGTGATTAACGATGATGTCTTTGACTGGGATGACTTACCAGAGTCCGTGGCAGTATTTGGCCCAGGAGTCATCGGCCTTGAATTGGGTCAGGCTTTACACCGCCTAGGAGTGAACGTGAAGCTCTTTGGCCTTGGAGGACAAGTGGGCCCACTGACAGACCCAGAGGTGATGGCGTATGCAGATAAAGCCTTTAAGGAAGAGTTCTACCTTGATGCAAATGTAAAAGTCGAAAGCATGAAACGCATTGCGTCGTCAGACAATGACGACGAAGACAAGGTCGAAATCCAATTCATCAACCATGATGGCGAATTAGAAACTTTCGTTGTCGATTACGTATTGGCCGCAACGGGTCGTCGTCCAAACGTCGATAAGCTGGCGATCGAGAACACCAATGTGGCGCTCGATGAACGTGGCGTACCAACGGCGGATCACTATACATTGCAAACTTCGGTAGAGAGCATCTTCATCGCAGGTGATGCAAGTAACCAAATTCCACTGCTGCACGAAGCCGCTGACCAAGGCCGTATTGCTGGAGACAACGCAGGCCGTTTCCCAGATATTCGTGCGGGTCTGCGTCGCTCACCAATTTCAGCCGTGTTCTCCGACCCTCAAATTGCTATGGTTGGAGAAACATATAAGCAACTAGAAACACGTCTAGGCACATGTGGATGTTTCGCAACCGGTGAAGTCTCGTTTGAAAATCAAGGACGTTCGCGCGTCATGCTTCGTAATAAAGGTATTCTGCATGTCTACGGAGAGCAAGGCACTGGACGTTTTTTAGGTGCAGAAATGATGGGCCCGAATGCAGAGCATCTTGCGCACCTTTTAGCGTGGGCGCACCAAAATAGGATGACGATTTCTGAGATGTTAGATATGCCCTTCTATCACCCAGTGATTGAAGAAGGCGTCCGCACCGCTCTACGTGATTTGAATGCAAAACTACACTTAGGGCCAGAAATGGTGAAACATTGTCTTGACTGCGGCCCTGGCTGCTAACGCTTTCAGGCTTCTATCTAAATATAAAGCAAAGCCTCGTCATCAACGAGGCTTTGCTTTACTACTTCGGCGCAATGAAATCTCTCTTACGCTGCCATCATTGCATAGCGGCTGACCATACAAATCGCGACAACACCGATCATAAAGAACCCACTAGCGATACCCAGCGCAAGTTTCAACTCTGTCGACATCATTATATTTCCTGTTAAAGACTGACAGCGCACCATACATCAATTACGTGCCACAAAGCTTTTACAAAGCTAACTTTCCATTTTTGGTTGGGTCATGGCGCTCTAAGCCCGTGTAAGAAACGCTTTCCACCATTTAGTTAGATATATAATCTGAAGCAACACTAATGGTTTGGAAAACACTATGACTTGTCGCCGCTGCGAGGTACATTGGTTTTGGAAAAAACTTGGACGTTGCCAACGATGCTTGGATCAATTGACGGTGCTTTCTGTACTGTGTTGGATTGTGTGGTGGTTTACGCTCAAAGATGATCCACAAAGCATCGAGTCGATCGCTTTGATCTTTGCCGGCTTCGCTTTCAACGTTTTGTTGTTTCTACACTTATGGATGCGTTTTGTCATCTTGCCTTGGCTGCGTCGAAAGGGACAAAAAAAGGCGAATAAAAAAGAGAAAAGTGACAGATAGAAAAAAGCCCCAAAACCAATGTCAGTTCTGGGGCTCTCTTAGATTCTTCTAAGAAAAAGCAGTGGTACTTTAATAGACCAGGCTTCCTCTCAAAGGTTCCAAATTTTTTCGATTTTTTTAGCGAATACTGATGTAAGTAAACAGGAAAATGACTATGTCATTGAATGCTAATAAAATCACTCCACAACTTCAGTTCATGCCACATGCGTTTTTTGGATCACTTGCTCCATTAAATTGATCTCAAGCGCTACCTCATCACATGCATGTTGACGTGGGCACTGATCGCAATCTTTCAGAACTTTCTCCGGCAGTAATGACTTCGATGTCGGTAAAAAGCTTTGCTTCATAAAGAACTCAGGCGTTCGCGTTAGAACAAAGACTTTCTTGATCGCCATCTGGCGCGCTTTCTCAACCAAATAGTTCACAATCGCACTGCCCTGCCCTTGGCCTTGCCAGCCCGCTTCGATACCAAGAGAGCGTATTTCAGCCAACCCTGAGTCATACACATATAGAGAAGCGCAACCCGTCACTTCACCATGATGCTCAGCCACCGCGAAAGAGCCAATATCTCTCACGAGCTCATTACGAGAGCGCGGAAGATTCTCACCAAGGTTCGCCCAGTAAGCAACCATACCTTCCAACGTTTCAATGTCCGTCAAACGTGCAGGACGCACTTTCACCGCCGAGCTGTCACGTTGGCTCAGGCGCTTATCCGCTTGTTCTACCGCGTAAGCGACCTGGTGAGGCGAAACACCACCCAAAGCACAACGCTTTTCCAAACACGAATCGATAGTCAGAATGTCATACACATCCGCTTCAATGACCTCTGAGAAGGCTTTTAACTCTTCGATAGACAGTTCTTCTAGCGCACAACCTTTAGCAATAGCACCAACGACCGCGACACCGACGATGTGGTGAGCTTCACGGAATGGGATGCCTTTCGCCACTAGGTAATCAGCCAACTCAGTCGAGTTTGCGTAACCTTGTTTCGCCGCTTCTAGTGTGCGCTCGCCATTCACTTTAATACCGTCAAAACACAGAGCTGCCATTTCCATGCAGTCGTTCCATGTATCTAGAGCGTCAAACAACCCTTCTTTATCTTCCTGCATGTCTTTGTTGTACGCCAATGGCAAGGCTTTAACTGTCATCATCATGCTCGATAATGCGCCATAGACACGCCCTGTCTTACCACGGATCAACTCAAGTGCATCTGGGTTTTTCTTCTGTGGCATTAATGACGAACCAGATGTCACCGTATCCGCTAACTCAATGAAGTTTGACTCGCCTGAATTGTAGAAGATCATATCTTCTGCAAGACGAGAAAGGTGAAGCATAGAAATCGACGCCACCGACATCAGTTCCATCACATGATCACGATCTGAAACCGAATCGAGTGAATTACGCGTAGCACGGTGGAAACCGAGGTTATGTGCTAATTGTTCGCGATCAATCGGATAAGCCGTTCCCGCTAACGCACCCGAGCCAAGTGGACAAGTGTCGAGACGCTGTAAGGCATCATTCAGACGAGAGTAGTCACGCTCGAACATTTCAACATAAGCCAAGCACCAGTGAGCAAAGGTTACAGGTTGAGCACGCTGAAGATGAGTATAGCCTGGCAATACGGTGCCTTGGTGCTGTTTAGCAACATGGACCATTTGTGCTTGTAGGCGATCTAAAGCAATCAACAATTGCTGACCTTGCTGACGACACCAAAGTTTCAAGTCTGTGGCGACTTGGTCATTCCGAGAACGCCCAGTGTGGAGTTTTTTACCTAAATCTCCCACTTTACTGATTAGCTGCTGCTCAACCCAAGAGTGGATATCTTCTGCATCAGAGCGAAGAATTTGCTGAGGGTCTTCCATCACTTCTAACTTCAGCTCATTTAAAGCAAGTTCCAGTTTTTGCTGTTCTTCTGCCGATAGCACATCAACAGAAAGCAGAGCTTTAGACCATGCGATTGAACCTACGATGTCTTGCTCAGCCAATCGGTAGTCAAAACGCAACGAATCATTGAACTCTTTAAATCTGGTGTCTGCCGCTTGGGTAAATCTTCCGCCCCATAATGCCATTGCGTCTCTCCTGATGACTATTGCTTACTCTAACGTTCTCGAATGAGTAGTAACCAATTTGATGGTCATTTGCTCACTTTTTCTTATGGGTCAACGTTACGGCAATTTCGATAAAAAATAAAGTATAAATTCAATATTTTTACATATATATTCAAGACAAATTTAGGTACCCGCTTTTAGAAACCAAAAGACCCACCTATAAATGGCGGGTCTTTATTCAATCCAAGATGGATGTTAAGGGATTATTTCTTCTGGCTGTTCAATGCACGAATACGGCTTGATAGCGAGTAAAGACGGATGAACCCACCTGCATGGCTTTGGTCGTAAACTTCATCTTCACCAAAAGTCGCGAACTCTTCTGAATACAAGCTGTTGTCAGAACGTTTTTGCGTGACTGTCGCTTGACCTTTGTAAAGCTTAACAACCACTTCACCGTTAACGTCTTGCGCTAGCTCTTCTGAAGCAGCAAGGATCGATTTACATAGTGGCGTAAACCAACGGCCATCGTATACAAGGTGAGACGCTTTTAGACCTAGCTCCTCACGGAATTCGAATGATGATTTGTCTAGCACAAGCTGCTCTACAGCACGCAGCGCTTCCATCATGATGGTGCCTCCCGGTGTTTCATAACAACCACGAGACTTCATCCCAACAAGACGGTTTTCCACGATATCGATACGGCCAACACCGTGCTTAGCGCCCTTCTCGTTTAGGTAAACCAGTGCGTTGTATGGTGTCATCGCTTCACCATCAACTTCGACCACTTCACCTTTTTCTACTTTCAGCGTGACGTATTCCGCTTCATTTGGCGCTTGCTCTGGGTCGACAGTCCACACCCAGCAGTCTTCGTTTGGTGCGTTCCACGTATCTTCTAAAACGCCGCCTTCCGTCGAAATGTGCCATGCGTTTGCATCACGTGAATAGATCTTAGTAAGAGACGCAGAGCAAGGAATATTACGCTCAGCTAGGTAATCCAAACACTCTTCACGACTCACTAGGTCCCACTCACGCCAAGGTGCAATCACTTGTAAGTCCGGTGCTAGTGCTGCGAATGCGCCTTCGAAACGTACTTGGTCGTTACCTTTACCTGTACAGCCATGACACAGAGCGTCCGCGCCCACTTTACGTGCCACTTCAACCTGCGCTTTGGCAATGATTGGACGCGCCATTGATGTACCTAGCAGGTACTTACCTTCGTAGTACGCGCCAGTTTTTAGCGTTGGGTAAATGTAGTCTGCGACCATTTCTTCTTTCAAGTCAGCGATGTAGCACTCAGAAGCACCAGAGGCTTTTGCTTTCGCTTCAATGCCTTCTAGCTCTTCGGCACCTTGACCAACATCGGCAACGAAAGCCACTACTTCACAGTCGTAGTTCTCTTTTAGCCACGGGATGATTACTGAAGTATCTAGACCGCCTGAGTATGCGACTACCACTTTATTTACGTTCACTTTGCTCATGTTTTTTCTCCAAACTTAACTGGCGCTGCGCTCGGCGGTCAGTGCCAACTACGACTTCCTAATATTGAATTCTTTTGCTGATGCTTATTGAGGCAAGAATTGAGTACCAATACTTTCACCAGCGAATAACTGTGCTAATTTTTCTGGGTAACGCCAGGTCGCGACTTCAATTGGACGGCCAAGATCATTGGCGGCCTCCAAAGCGGCTTTAACTTTGACGATCATGCCATCGGTGATCACATGTCCATCGATCAACGAGTTAGCTTGCTGCTCTGACAGGGTTTTGATCAAATGGCCTTTTCCATCTAGTACACCACTCACGTCTGATAACAGGACTAACTCCGCATCTAATGCGCCCGCAACCGCGACTGCTGCTTGATCAGCATTCACATTCATCATCTGGCCATCTTTGGTTAAACCAATTGAACTGATGATCGGCAGTGCACCTGTGTTTAGCACCGCTTGTAATAGTGCTGAGTCACCCGGTGATGCTTTGCCTACCGCGCCGAGTTCTGGGTCAAGTTCTTCAACAAGACACAAACCACCATCCGCAAGGCTAAGGCCCACAGCGTTAAGACCGTCCGCAATCGCTTGACCTTGAAGTAACTTATTCGCAGTGCCCGCAAGCGCGCCTGCAATCACAGGAATTTGCTCGTATGGCGTTACGCGTAAACCGTTTTTCTTTACGGTTTCAAGCTGAAGCTTTGCCATCAACTCATCAACTAGGTAGCCACCGCCATGAACGATGGCGATTTGTCGCTGTGCCGATTTTTGGTAAGCCGCAATGGCACCAAAAAGTTGGCTTAAGGTTTGAGTGCATGATAGAGCTGCACCACCTAGCTTAATGACTAAAGGAGCTTGATTGGTTTGCGTCATCGCATTTCCCTCTTTCAACGACTACAGCAACGCTGTCAGTTCTGGGTAACCGTAATGAATATTGAGACATTGCATCGCTTGACTCGATGCACCTTTAAGTAGGTTGTCGATAGCTGAAATCACAATGATGTGTTCGCCTTGTACCTTCCAGCCGATATCGCAGAAAGGGGTATTTTCGACATCCTGAATACGTGGAATACCGTCGCCTTTAAGACGCACCGCAGGCTTGCCTTGATAAGCTTGTTCAAACGCCTGTGCCACTTGTGCTTCTGTCACACCTTGCGCAAGCTTCATGGTGATAGTGGCAAGAATGCCGCGTTTAAAGTTGCCGAGGTGCGGAGTAAAAATCACATCGCAACCCAAGTGCTGAGCAATCTCTGGCTGGTGACGATGGTTAAATACACCATAAGGTTGCAAGCTCACTTCACAGAAGCTGTTAACCATGGAGGCTTTACGCCCTGCACCTGATACACCACTGGTTGCGTTGATCACTGGCCATTGGTTGGTATCGAGCAACGCATGTTCTAATAAAGGTTTGATTGCAAGCTGTGAAGCGGTTGGGTAGCAACCTGCTACTGCAATCAAAGGAGTGGTTTTTATTGATTCTTGGTTCCACTCTGCTAAGCCGTACGCTGCTTTATCTAGCCAGTTGTTATGTTGATGTGCGAAGCCATAAAAAGTGTCGTAAAAGCCTTCACTTTTCACACGGAATGCGCCCGATAAATCGAATACCTGACAGCCTGCCTCCAAGAAAGTTGGGGCTAAATCATGGCTGACTTCGTGAGCCGTTGCCAAAAACACCACGTCCGATTCTTGAGCGATTTGCAGTGGATCCGTTAGTGGTAAAACTGGCATATCAATGATGCCCGCTAGCTTACCGTGCAGCTGCGCGATGCTCTTTCCCGCATCAACACTGTTGGCGGAAACGTATAAACCTGATAGCGTGAGTTGTGGGTGTTTATTAACCATTAACGCTAACTCTGCGCCGGTGTAACCGCTGGCTCCAATAATCGTGGTTTTTAGCATTGTGTGACATCCATATACTTAAAGGCTCAAATGACTATTCATATTTAATTTCTGCTTTATTTTGATTTTTTATTCATTAAATATGATTTAATATGTGTTTTACATTTTTGTGGTCTGTCTGTCAACAGGAGATTTGAAGAATCCATGCAATTACCAACTTTTCTAGAGGTCTATGAAGGACTCATCAGCACCTCTTCTATCAGCTCCACGGATCCGAGCTGGGATCAGGGCAATGCAAAAGTCATCGAAAAACTCGCATCTTGGTTTAAAGATCTGGGTTTTAGCGTTGAAGTGATCGAAGTCGAGCCAGGCAAGCACAATATGATCGCACGTATGGGAGAGGGAGAAGGTGGCCTTTTACTTGCTGGCCATAGTGATACCGTGCCATTCGATCAAGGGCGATGGAATTTTGATCCGCATAAACTGACGGAAAAAGACAACCGCTTCTACGGTTTAGGCACAGCAGACATGAAAGGCTTTTTCGCCTTTATTTATGAAGCAGTGAAGAAAGTCGATTGGAGCAAGCAGAGCAAACCACTTTACGTATTAGCCACTTGTGACGAAGAGACCACCATGTTGGGCGCGCGACATTTCACAGCAAACGCCCCATTTAAGCCGGATTACTGCATCATTGGTGAACCCACCAGCCTTGTACCAATTCGAGGTCATAAAGGGCATGTGGCAAATGCCATTCGCGTAACAGGCAAGTCCGGTCACTCATCGGACCCAGCGCTTGGCGTTAACGCTATTGAGATCATGCATGAAGTCATGTTCGCCATGATGCAACTGCGTGACAAATTGATTAAAGAATATCACCATCCGGGTTTTGCCATTCCAAGCCCAACCCTAAATCTTGGACACATTCACGGTGGTGACAGCGCTAACCGTATTTGTGGTTGCTGCGAACTGCATTACGACGTGCGTCCTCTTCCCGGCATTAGCCTTGATGGTTTAGAGAACATGTTGCGCGGAGCATTAAAAGAAGTCGAAGCGAAATGGCCTGGGAGACTGGAGATTATTCCATTGCATGAGCCTATTCCGGGTTACGAATGCCAACATGACCACCCATTTATTGGTGGTGTTGAAGAGATCTGCCAAACCAGTTCAGAAACCGTGAACTACTGTACTGAAGCACCATTTCTACAGCAGTTGTGTCCAACCTTGGTGCTCGGCCCTGGGTCAATCGACCAAGCCCATCAACCGGATGAGTTTCTATCCTTCGACTTTATCGACCCCACAATTGATGTGCTTTCAAAGGCGATGGTCAAGTACTGCTGTTAATACGCGTTTAAGCTCGAAAGTCTGTGCAGCTCGATTGAGCTGCATCTTTTTATCTTCACAATTTAGCGCTAGTCTTAACACTTATTTAACTTGTTATTTTGTAATTAATTTTCACTTCTTACTCTATGGCTGCCGTAAATTTGCTCTAAATCAGGAGACAGCGGAATAATTGCAAACTTAGTCTGCTTTATTTGACTATAACTGGTGCTTTTCGCTAGATTGGAGTCTTAACAAGGACAATGGAGTAGTTTTTTTACGAGGCAGGACGACAATGAACGAGAAATACGCCGCACTCAAAAGTAATGTGCGCATGTTAGGCCACTTATTGGGTAACACCATTCGCGATGCCCATGGCGAAGAAATCTTCGAGAAAGTGGAAACCATTCGTAAATTATCCAAATCAGCTCAAGCAGGGAATCAAGCAGACAGGGACAGCTTGATCGAAGAAATCAAACATCTACCTGATGAGCAGCTAACGCCCGTTACTCGCGCGTTTAACCAATTTCTAAACCTCACCAATATCGCTGAGCAATACCACACGATTTCACGCCATTGTGAAGAGCACATTTGTGAACCAGACGCGATTAACTCGCTGTTTTCTAAACTGGTACAAAACGATGTGAGCAAACTGGACACTGCCCAAGCGGTTCGTGATCTAAATATTGAATTGGTATTGACGGCTCACCCAACAGAAATTACGCGCCGTACGATGATCAACAAACTGGTCAAGATAAACGAGTGCTTATCAAAGTTGGAGCTAAGCGATCTTTCTTCTAAAGAGCGCAGAAAAACCGAACGCCGCCTAGAGCAACTGATTGCCCAAGGCTGGCATTCAGACGTGATTCGACAACAACGCCCTACTCCGTTGGATGAAGCAAAGTGGGGCTTTGCGGTCGTTGAAAACTCGCTATGGGAAGCAGTACCGGACTTCCTACGTGAGATGAATGACCGTCTAAAATCTTACCTTGGAGAAGGTTTACCCATTGATGCTCGCCCAGTGCACTTCTCCTCTTGGATGGGCGGTGACCGTGACGGTAACCCGTTTGTTACTCACAACGTTACGCGTGAAGTCTTACTATTGTCTCGTTGGAAAGCCGCCGATCTTTATCTCAATGACATCAACGAGTTGATCAGCGAGCTGTCTATGACAGTTTCAAACGATCAAGTCCGTGAACTTGCTGGCGAAGATCAGCACGAACCATACCGTGCGATCCTGAAGCAATTACGCACTCTGCTCAATGAAACCAAAGATATTCTCGATGCTAAGATCCACGGTCAAAAACTGGCCGTTAAAGCACCACTGCAAAAAGTCGAGCAACTTTGGGAACCGCTGTATGCCTGCTACCAGTCACTAAACGAATGTGGCATGGGTGTAATAGCCAACGGCTCACTACTGGATACACTACGCCGCGTAAAAGCATTTGGTATCCATCTTGTACGTCTTGATATCCGCCAAGAGAGCACGCGTCACTCAGACGTCTTGTCTGAACTAACTCGCTACTTAGGTATTGGAGATTACGAACAATGGAGTGAGCAAGATAAGATTGCTTTTCTAACTAACGAGCTGGCATCTAAACGTCCGCTTCTCCCTCGTGATTGGGAACCGTCTGAACCCGTCAAAGAGGTTTTGGATACCTGTAAGATTGTTGCAGCACAACCGCGTGAAGCGTTTGGCGCTTACGTTATTTCAATGGCACGTACCGCCTCTGACGTACTAGCCGTTCATCTACTGCTACAAGAAGCTGGTTGCCCTTACCGCATGGATGTGTGTCCTCTGTTCGAAACGCTAGACGATTTGAACAACGCAGAATCGGTCATCAAGCAGCTTATGGGGATTGACCTTTACCGTGGTTTTATCCAAAACCACCAGATGGTCATGATTGGTTACTCTGACTCAGCGAAAGATGCAGGTGTTATGTCTGCAGGTTGGGCTCAGTATCATGCGATGGAATCGTTAGTTAAAGTAGCTGAAGAAGAAGGCGTTGAGCTAACTTTATTCCATGGTCGTGGGGGCACAGTCGGTCGCGGTGGCGCACCTGCGCATGCTGCGCTTTTGTCGCAACCACCAAAAAGCTTGAAAGGCGGTTTACGTGTAACAGAGCAAGGCGAGATGATCCGCTTTAAACTGGGACTCCCAGATGTCGCAGTAAACAGCTTTAACCTATACGCAAGTGCGATTCTGGAAGCCAACTTGTTACCGCCACCAGAGCCAAAACAAGAATGGCGCGACTTGATGGAAGTGCTATCAGAAGTAAGCTGTGAGTCTTACCGAAATGTGGTTCGTGGCGAGCCAGATTTCGTGCCTTACTTCCGCCAAGCAACACCAGAACTCGAACTCGGCAAGTTGCCACTTGGTTCTCGTCCTGCAAAACGCAACCCTAAGGGCGGAGTAGAAAGCTTACGTGCAATCCCGTGGATCTTCTCATGGAGTCAAAACCGTTTGGTACTTCCTGCATGGCTAGGCGCAGGTGAAGCGATTCAATACTCGATCGATAAAGGCCACCAAGCATTGCTCGAAGAGATGTGCCGCGAATGGCCGTTTTTCTCTACTCGTCTCGGCATGCTAGAGATGGTGTACTCGAAGTGTAATATTGATATCTCTCGCTACTACGATGAGCGATTGGTGGATGAGTCGCTCCGTCCACTCGGTGAAAAACTTCGTGCTCAGCTTCAAGAAGACATCAAAGCGGTACTGAATGTAGAGAACAATGAAAACTTGATGCAGCATGACCCTTGGGGACTCGAGTCGATTCGCTTACGCAATATCTACGTTGAGCCATTGAATATGCTACAAGCAGAGCTGCTATACCGCACGCGTCAAACCGAAGAAGCCTCTGCAAACTTGGAAGAAGCGTTGATGGTGACGATTGCTGGTATTGCTGCTGGTATGCGCAACACAGGCTAATCGTTTCATTTTTAATAAAAAGCTGGGCAAATGCTCAGCTTTTTTTATCACAGGATAATCGCACCAAAACAAAAGCAGTTTAATAAACTACTAGAGACCCAAAAAATACCAAAATAAAAGAACAAAAAACCACAAGTTAACACTATTGATTATTATGTTAGTTTTTTAGGGTAATTTTGTCCTACTATTCCACTTCATGCTTATTATTTATATACTACTTGCCTGCTGAGAGCTCATAAATCCAATCATACCTGCTCCAGCCTTGATGGGACTCCCCATCTCTCTAGGTGATAAACGGCTTTAAGGTGACAGGACCAACATTGTTGGTGCTACTTATACATTAAAAAACTCAAGTGCCAGTAAGAGCGCAGCTGAAAGTATAAGTAGCTTGTTTACAAGTTTATTGACCATTTGGATTGAAGACATGTCATTACCACACGTAATCTTAACTGTTCTTAGCACTCGCGACGCAACCGGTTACGACATCACTAAAGAATTCTCTGCTAGCATCGGTTACTTCTGGAAAGCAAGCCACCAACAGGTGTACCGTGAACTCAACAAAATGGCTGAGAAAGAACTGGTTACTTGCGTATTAGAACCCCAAGAAGGCAAACCAGACCGCAAGGTTTACTCCATTACAGACGCTGGTCGCAGCGCTTTAGGAGAGTGGTTTGATCAACCAACTGCACACCCAACAGTTCGTGATGAGTTTTCAGCGAAATTGATGGCATGTGCCGTTCAACCTGCAGCTCCATTCCGTGACCAACTCGCCGAGCTAGTTGAAGAGTCTCGCAAACTGGTTTCTCACTACAAAGAAATTGAAGCTGCTTACTACGCAACGCCGTCAACTTTAGATAAACAAGCTCGCCTAGAACGTCTAACGCTTCGCCGTAACCTTCTGTTACGTGAAACTTGGATCACTTGGGCAGAAGAAGTTCTAACTGAACTTGAAGTGATTGGTTAAACTCCTTTTGCTTTGATAAAACGAAAAAGGCTTGCCACTTGGCAAGCCTTTTATCCTTTTGAAACCAGATTTACGCACCGACTACTGCGCGAGGACGAACACCCAACGTATGACATAACGCGTAAGTCATCTCTGCACGGTTTAGTGTGTAGAAGTGAAAGTCCTTAACCCCTTCACGACTCAGTACACGCACCATATCAATAGCTTGGCTAGCTCCTACAAGCTGGCGAGTCACCGGATCATCATCCAAGCCATCGAATTGTTTGCTCATCCATCCTGGTACTTTCACATTGTTCTGTGCCGCAAAGCGAGACGCTTGCTTAAAGTTCGATACAGGCAAAATTCCTGGCACAATTTCTACGTCAATTCCTGCTGCGACACAACGGTCACGGAATCGCAGGTAAGACTCAACGTCAAAAAAGAACTGAGTAATAGCACGGTTTGCACCTGCATCTACCTTACGTTTTAGGTTCAATAAGTCAGACTGAGCGCTTTTAGCTTCAGGGTGAACCTCAGGGAATGCAGCAACGGAGATATCGAAATCGTGGCGTGATTTCAGCAGCTCAACCAAATCCGAGGCATACATATCAGGCGCACCGCCACCTGGAGGAATATCACCACGCAGAGCGACGATATTTTCAATACCATTGTTCCAATAATCATCGGCAATATTAATCAACTCTTCACGAGTCGCATCAATACAAGTGAGATGGGGAGCGGCAACCAATCCGGTTGTTGCTTTAATTTCTTTAATGATGGAGTGTGTTCTGTCACGCTCGCCGGAGTTCGCACCGTAAGTCACAGAAACAAATTTAGGTTGAAGCGTTTTAAGACGGTGCACTGAATTCCAAAGTGTTTCTTCCATCTTAGCGCTGCTTGGCGGAAAAAACTCAAACGATACATTGATGTTATCTGATAACTCAGCAATATTCTGGTTCAAGGCGTCGATATGGCCTGCGTGCGTATATCCCATCTTACTCTCCCTGCGGCACTCCGCCACGAAAACAAATCCTTAAAATCGACGTTTAGACGTCTATATGTCTACAGAATGTATTGAATACGATTTAATGTCAACCTTGTAATTATGAATTTTTCTCAAGTTAATAATGAAGATAGTTCAAGTTTCTACTTGAGCATCATCTCGCCATTTTGCACGGGTTATGACTTCAGTATGGCACTGATAGGGGAATAAAAAACCCTGGATTAATTCCAGGGTTTTTAGGTCAATCGCAACTTTAAAATAAACCAGCCAATCGGTTGAGGTCGGATTGAATAGCGCCGGCTGTCACTTCTCTGCCTGCGCCTGGTCCTCGAATGACCAGAGGGTTATCTTTGTACCACTTGCTCTCTATGGCAAAAATGTTATCGCATGGCAATAAGTTGGCGAGCGCGTGCTCACGAGATAACGCTTCGACTCCCACCGTTGCTTTACCATTTTTTTCTAAACGCGCCACATAGCGAAGCACTTGATCGTTTCTCTGTGCTTTTGTCAGACGCTCTTGAAGTATTTCACTCAACAACGCTCCATTATCGAAGAAATCATCTAAGCTCAGTTCTCTTAATTCTTCTGGCACCAAAGACTCAACTTTAACGCTGTCTGGTTCTATATCTAGGCCCGACTCTCGAGCCAAGATGACTAACTTACGCATTACATCGGAGCCATCTAAATCAGAACGAGGGTCAGGTTCGGTTAACCCTTGCTGCCAAGCAAGATCGACTAAATCATTAAATGGCACAGAACCATCAAACTGTTGGAACAGCCATGATAACGTCCCCGAGAAAATACCCGATAGAGCGACGATTTCATCCCCACTTTCACGAAGATCTCGTACGGTATGGTTTATCGGTAACCCAGCACCAACCGTTGCGTTGTATAGCCAATGACGACCAATTTTAGCGAATGCATCTTGAACCTGATGATAGTACTGGCTATCTGCGGAACCGGCCACTTTGTTAGCGGAAATCAAATGAATGCCTTGCTGTGCGATTTCTACGTAGCGCTGAGCTAACTCTTTACTCGCGGTAACATCAAGCACGACGGCTTCATCATAGCTTTTAAGCGCTCCCAAACGTGCCAGCCAATCCCCATTGTTGGCTATGCTTTCATCATCAAATCGTTCAGCAACACTCGCCGCCTCAATACCTTGCTCATCGAACCAATAGGTTTGGCTATCCACAACCGCGACAAGATCAAAGCTCATACCATGACGTTTTTCGAGCTCACTTTTTTGCGTCGCAAATAAATTTAACCAACTAGAACCAATATTACCCTTGCCACATAAAGCCACTGCCACGCGTTTTTGCGCTTGGAACAACTGGCTATGAATCGTTTGAACCAACGCCTCGGTATCAGTACGGCGCAAAACAGCGACTAGGCTCAGCCCTGAGTCTGTTTCAGAGATAAATTCTACCGGAGAGTGCTTTAGCTTCTGATAAAAGCCAAAGCAATGATTGGCGTTTTTCGTAACGCCTGCACCTACCGCAGCTAAGAGCGAGTAACCTTCTTTTAGCTTAATTTCTGCCTCTACCGCAAGCTCTTGCAAGTGTTTCAATGCACCACCGGCGATTTCTGCGGTGTAAGCCAAGCGTAGCGTATGCTGATCGGATTGAGCTTCAAATGCCAATGGCTCTAATTGCGCGCGCTGTAACGCTTGTAATACATCACTCTGTGTTTTTTCGAAGTCGTGCCCATGCATGAAAGACAACTGCACCAATAAAACATCATCCAGTGAAGTAATAATTTTAGCGCCACGACCAGATGCCAATACACGCTCAATACGAGTAGAACCCGACTCTGGCAGATAGCTACACTTGAGATTAAGGTCCATGGTACTTTGCGCCACAGGCTGAAGCGTACGACTGTGTAGCACTGGGGCAGCTAAGCGAGCAAGTTCACTGGCTTCATCCAATCGAAGTAACGGTAATAAACAAGCGTCAGACACCAAACGTGGATCGGCACTATAGACACCAGCAACATCACTCCAAATCGTGACAGTACTGACTTCAGCAAGCGCGCCTATGACCGTTGCAGAATAGTCAGAGCCGTTACGACCAAGTAGAATGGTTTCTCCTGCCTCGTTCTGAGCCATAAAGCCAGTAATTACCACACGTTTATGGTTATGCTGCGCGAGGATCTCTTTAATTAAAGGGTATGAACGAGCGCGATCAACCTCTGGTTGAGTTCCCGCTTCTGCACGTAAAAACGCTCGTGCATCTTGTGCAACCGCAGGGATAGAACGTTGAGATAATAACGCGGCCAATAGGCGAGCAGACCATACTTCTCCGTGCCCCAGTACCGTGGCTTTTTGCGCATTAGTGAGTGGTGCAGTCAGCTCCGAGAGAGTACTGAACTCATCATGTAATAAAGCTAACAGCTCTTCTTTTGCTTCACTCTCCAACAAGCTTTCTATTAGCTCAGTTTGAAACTGTCTTAAGCTTTGAAGCGCCTCATGCGCAATTCGGCCATCTTTATTTAACCCTTCCAAAAACTCAATCAAGCGGTTAGTGGTTTTTCCTGCAGCAGAGACGACCACCAGATCATTTTCTGTCGAATACTCCTTGAGAATACCCACAACGCGTAAGTAGCATTCTGGGTTTGCTAAGCTACTGCCACCAAACTTATGCAGCTGACGTTGTACAGTCATTGTTATCGTCTCCTATTACTGGGTAGCTTTAGCGAACGCTTGTTCTAAATCTGTGATGAGGTCTTGTGCATCTTCCAAACCGACAGACAAACGCAATAGTTGATGAGAGACCCCAGCCTCCGCCAGCGCCTCCTCACCCATTGCACGGTGCGTCATGGATGCTGGGTGGCAAATCAAACTTTCTACACCACCTAATGACTCTGCTAATGAAAACAGTTGGAGCTCTTTCACAAACACCTTTAACTGCTCAAACGAACCAGCAAACTCAAAACTCAACATAGAGCCAAAGCCCGTTTGCTGCTTTTTAGCAATGTCGTGACCTGGATGTTCCGGCAGGCTTGGATGATAGATAGTTTTAACTAACGCTTGTTTCTGTAGGTAAGCTAGTACCTGCTGTGAGCTCTCTTCATGTACTCTCATACGAGCACCAAGCGTACGAATACCTCGCAGTGTCATGTAACTATCGAAAGGTGTGCCCGTTGCACCAATACAATTGCCCCACCATGCAAGCTCTTCTGCATGCGCTTCTGTGTTGGTGATGATTACCCCACCAATTACGTCCGAATGACCGTTGATGTACTTTGTTGTGGAGTGGATAACAAAATCCGCACCTAGCTCTAAAGGTTTTTGGTACACGGGTGTCAAAAAGGTATTGTCCACCGCAACTAACGCGCCGACTTGTTTCGCTTTTTCACAAGTAGCTGCAATATCCATTACGCGAACCAGAGGGTTTGACGGAGTTTCTAGCAAAATGAGTTTTGGTTTTTGTGCCAATGCAGCATCTAAAGCCTGTTCGTCTGATTGATCGACAAACTGAACCTTAAAATCGCCTTTGTTAGCTCGGGTATTAAAAAGACGATAGGTACCACCATAACAATCGTGAGGAGCAATAATGAGATCATCTGGGCCGAGAAAAGCGGAAACCCATAAATTTAATGCCGACGTACCGCAGTTAGTAACAACCGCTCCTTTTCCAGACTCGAGTTCAGATAGCGCACTTTCCAACAGTCCGCGGTTTGGATTACCAGATCGTGTGTAATCATACTTGGGCACTTCACCAAAAGCAGGAAAACCATAGTTAGTGGAAAGATAAATAGGTGGAACGACAGCATGATATTGGCTGTCTGATTCAATACCAGTGCGTACTGCAATGGTCGCAGGTTTGCGAGTGCTCATGGGTGTATCCTTTCACGGGTAATGACTTCTAAATAGGAATGCGCTATATCTAATGAGTAACATAAAGTGATCAACACGCTTCCTTTGCTGTTATGTTCACTTTACTCGTCAAAAAATGAGACGTCAACACTTCTAGACGTCTATATGTCTTTGCTTATGGCGGTAAATGCAGCTAAAATCAGCACCTAAATTATTTTTAACCGATTACATAAATGAAGGTGTGCAATGGCTGACTGGAATGGCGAATACATTAGCCCATATGCAGAGCACGGCAAAAAAAGCGAACAAGTAAAAAAAATTACCGTCTCTATCCCGCTAAAAGTTTTAAAGGTGCTAACTGATGAGCGTACTCGCCGTCAGATCAATAACTTACGCCATGCAACCAATAGTGAATTGCTATGCGAGGCATTTTTGCACGCGTACACAGGTCAGCCACTTCCGACAGATGAAGACCTTCGTAAAGACCGTCCTGATGATATTCCAACAGAAGTAAAAGCGCTGATGACGGAAATGGGCATCGAATTTGAGTCATTCGACGAAGAATAAAAAAGCCTGATAAGAGGTTTCAGGTAATAACTCTTGCCTCGAGCCAAATGAACGACATAAAAAATGGGACGCAATAGCGCCCCATTTTTGTGTATCACATCTGAAAGATATATTACTCTGCCATGTAGTTTTCAGGCATCTCGATACGAGCTACACCTGAATTAACCGCCGCCTGAGCAACCGCTTTTGCAACACGTGGTAGCAAACGTGAATCCATTGGTTTTGGAATAATATAGTCCGCACCAAACTCTAGCTTATCAACACCTGCAGCCTTCAATACGGCTTCAGGTACAGGCTCTTTTGCTAGCTCACGAATCGCCTCAACGGCTGCAAGTTTCATTTCATCATTGATTTCACTTGCACGCACATCAAGAGCACCGCGGAAAATGAATGGGAAACACAATACGTTGTTAACTTGGTTAGGATAATCACTACGGCCAGTACCCATGATCAAGTCATCACGAACTGCGTGAGCAAGTTCCGGCTTGATTTCAGGATCCGGGTTAGAACATGCGAATACGATTGGCTTATCTGCCATCAACTTCAACGCTTCCGCAGGCAATAGGTTTGGACCAGATACACCTAGGAACAGATCTGCACCTTCAATCACGTCTTCTAGTGTGCGCTTATCTGTATTGTTCGCAAATAGCTGCTTATATTCATTAAGATCATCACGACGAGTGTGAATCACACCTTTGCGATCTAGCATGTAGATTTTTTCGCGCATTGCGCCGCATTTGATCAGAAGCTCCATACACGCTACAGCGGCAGCGCCAGCGCCAAGGCAAACAATTGTTGAATCTTCAAGTTTCTTACCTTGAAGTTCGATTGCATTCAGCATACCCGCTGCCGTTACAATAGCAGTACCATGTTGATCATCGTGGAATACTGGTACATCACAACGTTCAATCAGACGCTTTTCAATCTCAAAACAGTCTGGTGCTTTAATATCTTCAAGGTTGATACCGCCAAAAGTGTCTGCAATGCTCGCAACAGTATCAACAAATTCATCGATCGTGCGGTGCTTAACTTCAATATCAATAGAGTCAAGACCTGCAAAACGCTTAAACAGTAACGCTTTACCTTCCATCACTGGCTTAGATGCAAGTGGACCTAGGTTACCTAGACCTAGAATAGCGGTACCGTTAGAAATAACAGCAACCATGTTCCCTTTTGCAGTGTACTTGTACACGTTATCCGGGTTTTGTGCGATTTCACGCACTGGCTCTGCAACACCAGGGCTATATGCAAGGGCAAGATCACCCGCCGTTTCCGCAGGCTTTGTCAGTTCGACAGCAATCTTTCCTGGAGTTGGATAAGCATGGTAATCCAATGCTTTTTGGCGATGTTCTTCTTCTGGAGTGGCTGCTTGGTGGTTGTCTTCAGACATGGACGTTTCTCTTTTTTATTTTTAGGTAAGGGGGCATAAATTCTATCGGATAGAAATCAAACTTCATAGGCAAGATTGCGAGCAATATCCTTAAAAAGCCGATAATAAAAGAGATTAGACCAGATAACGGGGTTAAGCACCCGATTTTCGAGTCAGGTGCTCTTTCTTCTTACTATTATTGGAGTATGCAAACTTAGAAAGTATCGTTACTCTTCGTCCACGTATTGCGCTTGGAGATAATTCTCAATACCAGACATTTCAATCAAGCCAAGTTGCGTCTCTAGCCAATCAACATGTTCTTCTTCATCTTCAAGAATATCTTGGAAGAGATCTCGAGACACATAATCTCGAATGTCTTCAGCGTAGGCAATCGCATCTTTTAAATCTGGAATAGCCGCCATTTCAAGCTTTAAGTCACACTCGAGCATTTCCTTGGTATCTTCACCAATCATCAACTTACCTAAATCTTGTAGGTTCGGTAGGCCTTCAAGGAACAAAATACGCTCAATTAGATGATCGGCATGCTTCATCTCATCAATAGATTCGTGATATTCCTTGTCTGCTAGGTGCTTTAAGCCCCAGTCTTTATACATTCTGGCGTGAAGAAAATACTGATTAATAGCGACGAGCTCGTTACCGAGCACTTTATTGAGATGTTGAATGATGATTGGATCGCCTTTCATGACAAAACCCTCCTCTTTGGCTTCATTTAAATGTAGAAGCAAATGAGAAGGTGTCAAAATGTAAGGCAAATAATTACTGCATACTTACAGCAATTAGCTGGCTTGTTTAAATTCCGTGTAACTAGTTTCCGCTAAAATTTCCTTGGCCTGTCTGATGCACTTACCACATTGGCTGCCCAATGCCGTGCACTTTTTGATTCCTTTAATATCTGTTACGCCTTCATCTATCGCCAACTTCCTAATTTTTTTGTCGGAGACACCATGGCAAAGACAAACGTACATACTCAAAAAACCTATAAAACTAATCTGTGACAAACAATATAAACAAGAATAGTTCTTGTTACCAGTCGCATTATGGTGTCCGCTCAGAATATTTGGTTATAACGATTTTACCGCTGCAGGAAAAGATCAAAGGGTTAAGAGGGGTGAGTAAAAGCGTTAAGAAACAAAGCCGGTAAAACTCTGTTTTTAAATCGAAAAAGTGACGTCTTTTATTTCAACACTTATAACTAAATGTAATCTAGAAATGAAAAAGGGAAGCCTAAGCTTCCCTTTTCGATGCGCTTTCTTCAAAAAGAAGAACAGTGCAAGATTTCGTTTAATTCGTTATGAATTAGTCGAAGATCTTAGCTACAACACCAGCACCTACTGTACGGCCACCTTCACGGATCGCGAAACGCAGACCTTCGTCCATTGCGATTGGTGCGATTAGCTCTACAGTCATCTGTACGTTGTCGCCTGGCATTACCATTTCTAC